>JBEKNN010000012.1:0-66987 GCA_049522755.1 Bryobacteraceae bacterium
TCGGCCCGCGGATAGATTTGCGCCTGTGGGCGGATGCAGTCGGGCCCGAGGGATGGAGCCAGCCAAACGCCAAGTGACAAACAGGAAGGTTGCCTCTGTGACATCGGGATGCCAATGGGGAAGCTTTCTGCGGTAGAACATAACGAGTTGGCAGGCGAAAGCGCCTGCCCCACATATAGTGGGGTGGACACGTGGAAAATCGCAGGAAAATGTAGAAACTCCAGCCAGCCGCCTGGAAAGGCGGCTGCAGCCATGATTGGCCGCCCCACAACTACATCAGCGTCAATGGGTCCACGTCGATCACCAACGCTGTGGCGCCCCATTTTCGCTGCATCGCAAACGCACGGACCTGCTGCAGGAGCTGGTTCAACGCCTTGCGATTCGCCGCTTTGATCAGAAACTGGTAGCGGAATTCGTTCTTGAGACGCGGCACGGGCGCTTCGGCGGGGCCCATGATTTTCAGGTTTTCCGGCGTTGGCGTCATCGTCATGCCCAATTCGGAGCTCATGCGCATGGCCGCCTCCTGCTTCTCGGCGCGCACCAGTACGTTCGCCATGGCGCTAAAGGGCGGGTAGCGCATCATGCGCCGGAAGTGGATCTCCTTTTCGTAAAACCCCTGGTAATCGTGCGCGGCGGCGAAGCGGATGGCGTAGTGATCGGGATTGATGGTCTGCACCAGAACGATGCCGGGCAGACTGCCGCGCCCGGCGCGTCCCGCGACCTGGGTGAGTAACTGGAACGTTCGCTCTCCCGCGCGGAAATCGGGCATGCCGAGCCCCACATCCGCCGACACTACGCCTACCAGCGTGACGTTGGGGATATCGTGCCCCTTGGCGATCATCTGCGTGCCCACCAGAATGTCGTAATTGCCTTCGCGGAAACCCTGCAGGATGGTCTCGTATTGCCGCTTGCCGGTGACTGTGTCGCGGTCGAGGCGCGCGATGCGGGCTTTGGGAAATTCGCGGTGCAGCTCTTCTTCCACGCGCTCCGACCCCACTCCCAGAAAATAGATGTGATCGCTGGAGCACTTGGGACAATGGCTCGGAACCTTCTCGGCGTAGCCGCAGTAGTGGCACAAAAGGCGGCGGTCGCGCTTGTGATAAGTCAGCGTGAGCGAACAGTTGACGCACTGCACGCGCTCGCCGCAGGAGCGGCAGGCGACGAAGCTGGAAAAGCCGCGCCGGTTGAGCAGCACGATGGTCTGCTCGCCGCTTTCGATGCGCTTGCCGAGGGCTTCGAGCAGCTTCCGCGAGAACGTGTTCTGCTTCCGAGTTTCCAGAAACTCCTGGCGCATATCGATCAGCTCTACAGCCGGCAGTGGCCGCGCCTCGATTCGGCCCGGCAGTTCGAGCAGCGTATACTTGCCGCGCTCCGCGTTGTAGCGGCTTTCGAGGCTGGGCGTGGCCGAGCCTAGCACTACGCACGCGCCCGCGGCCTGTGCGCGCACAATGGCGACATCGCGCCCGTTGTAACGGGGCGTCTCTTCCTGCTTGTAACTGCCGTCGTGCTCTTCGTCCACCACGATCAGGCCGAGGTTGCGCACCGGCGCGAAGACTCCCGAGCGCGTGCCCACCACCACGGACGCCGCACCGGAGCGTATGCGCCGCCACTGATCGGAGCGCTCGACGTCGGTGAAGGCGCTGTGCAGAATGGCCACGCGGTCGCCGAAGCGCGAGAAGAACTGGCCGGCCATGGCGGGCGTGAGCGCGATCTCGGGCACCAGAAGCAGCGCGCTGCGGCCCTCGGCGACGGCGGTCTCAATGGCGTTGAGATAGATCTCGGTCTTGCCCGAGCCGGTGATGCCGTGCAACAGGAAGGTCTGGAATTGTTTCGCGCGGACGGCGCGGTCGATGTGATCGAAGGCGTCCTGCTGGGCGGGGTTGAGCGTGTGGCGCGTGCGAATGGGGCCGGCGGCGATGGCGACGATTTCCGGCTTGAGCGTTACTACCGATTTGCGCGCCAGCGCGCGTGCGGCGATGCTGGCGTTCTTAACCGCGGATTCGACATCTTTCAGATTGTGCGAGCCGGGATGGAGCTCGAGGAACGCGCGCAGCTCGCGCTCGGCCTTATTCAGCTTGAGATCGTCGGGTTCCAGGCGAGGAGCGGCCCCAGCGAGCTCGACGCGCAGACGCTCGGAAGGCGCGCGCAGCGGGTCGCGTTCGGTTTGCACTTGTTCGGCGACGATGAAGGCTTTGCGCTCGAGCGACTTGATGGCTTTGTCGGCCAGCGGCAGCGTTTTGGCTAAGTATGCAGCCGAGAGCGGACGCTTTTCGAGCATGCGCAGGACTGCGACCACCGGGTCGTCGGGCGTGGTCTCGAGCAGAAGCTGGCGCGCGGCGTCGCGGCCGGAATCGGTGAGGGACCAGATCTTGCCGCGGCGAATCTCCGAGGCCAGCGGCAACATGCCGCGCAGCACTTCGCCCAGAGGCGCACAGTAGTAATTTGCGATCCATCGCCCCAGGGCGAGCAACTCCGCGCCGAGCACCGGTTCGGAATCGATGAGCCGCAGCGCTTCGCGAGTGGGGACGGAGGGAGGCTCGTCATGGCAGCGAAGAATCACTCCGGTGAGCTTGCGCGGGCCGAACGGGACCACGATGCGGCTGCCTGCGCGCACCCGATGCCGCAGGGTTTCCGGCAGCGCGTAAGTGAAAAGCTGATCGAGCGGCACGGGCAGGCTGACGTCGCAAAATAGGCTCGAGCCTTCGGGCATTACCTCATAGTAACTGGGGACGGGGTTTTCGACGCTACGCCAGGCCTCGCCATATAGCTTCACGGACCACCGATGCTATCTCATGAACGTCGAGCTTGCCCATGATGCTGGCGCGGTGCGTCACCGCCGTCTTGAACGAAATTCCCAATTCGGCCGCGATCTGCTTGCTGCTCCTGCCGGCCACGATCAGCGACAACACCTGCCGTTCGCGTTTGGAAAGACTGACATGGTCCGTAACCGCCGGCTTGTGGTTCTCTGCGAAGCCATTCCGCAATGCCATGCGCAGTTTCCGCGATCTCTCGCGCAACAGCAGCGACTCCCGCACCGCAAGCTGTCCGGCTCGCAGCGCCTGGTCGGACTCCCGCAGGAGTAGCGCCATGTCGAGAGTCTTGGGAGCGGCCTCGGGCTGAAAATGCTTAGCCAGGTGCGCGAAACCGTCTCCATCGGAATGGTAGCCGGCCACGGCCCGAAGCTCAGCGCGGACATTCAAAAACTCCTCCAGAATAGCGGCCAGCTCGCGATTGTTGGCCTGCAATTCTTCGGTAGCCGCACGCTGTTCGAGAAGCACCGTGTGCAGGTGTTGGCGAACGGCAGACAACTGTTTTTCCGCGGATGGGCGCTTGTCCATAAGAGACGCAATGCCAATATTACAAGCAGAGGAAAAGCCGCCGCCTCGGACAATTGCTCTATATTTTCAGTCGTAGACGAAATGAAGAACTTTTTTTAGATCTTCCCAGGCTTCCTTCTTAGCGTCCTGGTTATATGGACGCAGTAAGTAAGAAGGGTGATAAGTAACCATCACGGGAATATCCTTCCACTGAAACCAGCGGCCGCGCATCTTCGTTACGCCTTCCTTGTGCCCGGTGACTGCGCGGGCCGCGGTGCCGCCCAAAGCGCAAATCGCCTTGGGATGGATGGCCGAAAGCTGGCGGTAGAGGAATTGGCCGCAGATCTCCATCTCATCGGGTTCGGGCGTGCGATTTCCCGGCGGGCGGCATTTCACCACGTTGCAGATATAAACATCGGCGCGCTGCAGCGGAATGCCCTCCTTCTTCGCCGTTCCCTCGATCATCTGCGTGAGCAGTTGCCCGGCCCGGCCGACGAAGGGAATGCCTTGCTCGTCTTCGTCGGCGCCGGGGCCTTCGCCCACGAAGACCAGTGGAGCGTGTTCATTGCCCACGCCGAAGACGATCTTATTGCGGCCTTCGTGGAGCCGGCAGCGGCGGCAATCGCCGATATCCGTCAGGATCTGGAAGAGCGTGTCGTTGTCCGGGGCCAGCGGGGGCAGCGCGGGGCAGGCGCTTTCGCCTGCCGACGCAGGTTTTGAGGGGTTGGAGCCGAGTGCCGAGACCGTCGGGACCGGGGGGGCCGGTTGACAGACGAAAGCGTCTGTCCCACCTTCTCGTTTGTAGATGTCTTTGATGCCGAGGTCCTGGTAGAATTCCAGGCGTCTGCGGATCTCGTCAGCGTCCATGGGCATGCAAGGCCAGGCGCAGCTTCAGCGCCTCGTCGAAAATGCGGTCGGCCACTTCGCGCTTGCCCGCGCGAGGCAAAGGGATGTTCTCGCCGCTCGAAAGCATCAGCGTCACTTCGTTGTAGTCTGACTCAAATCCCGAATCGGGGCCGCCAACCAGGTTCCCCACCACCATGTCGCAGTTTTTCGATTCGAGTTTGCGACGCGCTTCGTACAGCAGGTTTTGCGTCTCGGCGGCGAACCCGATCAGCAGGCGGTCGCCTTTTTTGCGTCCCAACTCCGCCAGAATATCGGGCGTCGGGTCGAGCTCGAGAGAAATGCGCGCGGCGGTCTTCTTGATCTTCTGTCCGGGCGCATTGGCCACGTGGAAATCGGCGACCGCGGCCGCCTTCACCACGATGGTGGCCAGACCCAACCGCTCGAACACCTTGTCGCGCATCTCGACGGCGGTCCGCACCGGAATGGTTTCCACACCGCGCGGAGGCGCCAGATTTACCGGTCCTGAAATCAGGACCACGCGAGCTCCGCGGGCGGCGGCCGCTTCTGCCAGCGCGTACCCCATCTTGCCGCTGGAACGGTTGGAAAGGAATCGCACCGGGTCGATGGGTTCCTGCGTCGGCCCTGCTGTGATGAGAATGGTTTCATCCTCCAGGTCGCGCCGCTTACGCGTCTCGGCGGCGATGGCTTCCGCGATTTCCAGCGGCTCCGCCAAGCGGCCCGGCCCGGTCATGCCGCAAGCCAGATAACCGCTATCCGGTTCCACGATGCGATGTCCGCGGCGGCGCAAGGTTTCGAGATTGGCCTGCGTGGCGGCGTGCTGCCACATGTTCACATTCATGGCCGGCGCGATCACCACCGGTCCGGTGAAGGCAAGATACAACGTAGTGAGGAAATCGTCCGCCAAGCCGTGGGCCAGCTCGGCCATCAGATCGGCGGTGGCGGGCGCGATCGCCAGCAACTCGTGATCCTGCGCTACCGAGATATGCTCGATGGCGCTCTCGATGGCGAACAGATCGGTGAGAGCCTTGCGGCCGGTGAGCGCGGCGAAGGTCAGAGGGCGCACGAACTTCTCGGCTGCGCGCGTCATGATCACCTGCACTTCGTGCTCTTGCTGCATCAGCAGGCGCGCCAACTCGGCTGCCTTGTAGGCCGCAATGCCGCCGCCCACGCCAAGCAGGATCTTCATAGGAGCTTAGTGCTTGCCACGAAACAAGCGAGCCATTTCAACCTGGCACGGGGGGACCGAAGCGCGTTCACACGATTGTGAACGCTGCACGCAAAAGTGCGTGCGCCACGGTGCTTAAGCATACCTATAGGATGGGTTCTTCCGGCACGGGCGGCTCCGGAGCCGGGCCGGTCAAAACGTACTTCACCAGGCCGCGCCGCACCTCTTCCATGGAGATTACGGTGGGTTTTTTGGATGCCGTCGGCAGCACCGGGCGCGCGCCACCCTGCAACTGCCGGGCGCGTTTGGCCGCTACAATAATGAAGCGGTAAGTGCTCTGATCGGGATCGTCGGGGATGGTGCAATGCGCGTTGTTGCGGGGGTGCGTTTCGGCCATTTTAAAAACCTCGTCAAACTTGAAATGTCTCCAGAATCGGCTTAATCTCCGCCTCAATTCTGGTTCGCCTCACTCGTTCGGCCCGCACGATGGCGATCAAAACGGCGGCCGATTCCTCCAGGTCGCGATTGATCAGAACATAATCGTACGCGCCGTAATTCCGGATCTCTTCGGCCGCCTCTTTCAGCCGCCGCTCAATCACCTCATCGCGATCTTCCCCGCGCGCGCGTAGCCTCTGTTCGAGGATTTGCTTGGAGGGGGCCAGGATGAAAACCGTAACGGCCTCGGGAACCGCTATCTTCAATTGTCTCGCACCTTGCACATCAATGTCGAGTACTAAGTCTTTCCCCTGCGCCAGCGCTTCCTCCAGGATTCCCCGGTGGGTGCCGTAATAGTTGCCAAATACCTGAGCCCATTCAAGAAACTCGTCGCGCGCGACCATGGCTTCGAAGTCTTCGCGGGAGACGAAGCGGTAGTTCTGGCCATTGGTTTCCGATCCCCGAGGCTTGCGGGTGGTATACGAGATGGAAAACATCAGATCGGGCACGTCGGCGAGCAGCCGCGATACAAGCGTCGATTTACCCGAGCCGGACGGCGCGGAAACGATGAAGACAGTGGACATTGAGATTGAGATTAGGAGTTAAAGTCTTTTCGACGCAGAGACGCAGAGGCGCTGAGGAAAACGCAGAGAAGACCAATACTTAGTGTTCTCTGCGCCGATCTCAGCGTCTCCGCGTCTCTGCGTCGAAAAAAGGCGGCCACAATCTACTCCCCTTCACTCCAGATTCAGACTCTGCTCGCGGATCTTATCGATCTCCGATTTCGCCGCCAGCGCCAGCTCTGTGATGGTCAGGCCGATATCTCCCAGACCGCCGGTCTTCGACAGAATCGTGTTCGATTCGCGGTTCATCTCTTGTAACAGAAAATCGAGGCGTTTTCCAACTTCGCCGCCGGTTTTTAAAATCTCCTCCAACTGCGCGGCATGGGTTTGCAACCGCACCAGCTCTTCGTCAATGTCGCTGCGGTCGGCCAGCAGCGCGGCTTCCTGCGCCAGGCGCTGCGGATCGATGCCGGCGCCGTGTAACAGATCGGTCAGCTTGTCGCGCAGCCGCTTCTGGAATGCCGGAATGGCGCCCTCGCGGATCTGCTCGATGCGCTTCACCAGGCCCCGGATATTCTCGCAGCGCTGGCGCAACTCGCGCACGGTGGCGTCGCCTTCGCGTTCGCGGAACAGGTTCAACGCCTGCACGGCTTCCGCCGTCAACTCGAGTACCGCCTGGTTCACTTCGTCCGGCAGCTCTCCGTCGGTTCCGGCGCCGGCCGCGCTCAGCATCCCGGGAATCCGCAGCGCCGCGTTCAAATCCGGCTGCCCGCTCACTTGATAGGTCTCGGCCGCTTCGCGGAATGCGCGCATATAGGCGTCCAGCAGCGCGCGGTTCAGGGGCGCTTCGCCGACGGCCGCAGTGCGCGCAAACGAGAGGTGAATCTGCAGATGGCCGCGCATCACGCCGATTTTGAGGACGCCGCGAATGGCGGCTTCGAGCGAATCCATCTCCGGCGGCAGGTGGAAATGCAGATCCAGCCCGCGGTGGTTGACGCTCTTCAGACTCAGCGTCAGCTCGCCCTGTTCCACGGTCCGCCTCACCCGCGCGAAGCCCGTCATGCTGCGTACCGTCATTGGTTCACCACTATTCCGCCCCCAGTCCAGCGGTCACGAATTGCAATTCGTGCAGCCGCCGGTAGATTCCATCTTGATGCATGAGCTGATCGTGCGTGCCGCTTTCGCGGATGCTGCCTTTTTCCAGAACCACAATCTTGTCGGCGCGCCGGATGGTGGAAAGCCGGTGGGCGATCACGATCACGGTCCGGTCGGCCATCAGATTCGCCAGCGCTTTCTGCACCAGCATCTCCGATTCGGTATCCAGATGCGAGGTGGCTTCGTCCAGAATCAGAATCGGCGCGTTCTTCAGCAGCGCGCGGGCAATGGCGATGCGCTGCCGCTGGCCGCCGCTGAGCTTGAGCCCCCGGTCGCCCACAATGGTGTCGTATCCATGGGGCATCCGCATGATGAACTCGTCGGCGAGCGCCGTCTCGCCCGCACGGCGAATATCCGCCATCGAAGTGTCCGGACGCCCGTAGGCGATGTTATTCGCCACCGTGTCGTTGAACAGGAACGTGTCTTGCGCGACGATTCCGATCTGCGCGCGCAGCGACGCGATGCCGATATCGCGCACATCGCGTCCGTCTACTTTGATCGAGCCGCCGGTCACATCGTAAAAGCGCGGCGCCAGGTTGGCGAGAGTGGTTTTGCCGCCGCCGCTGGGGCCGGCTAGCGCGACTACTTCGCCGGCTTTCACTTCGAGGTTAAGCCCGCCGATGTGGAAACCATTGGGGGCGCCCGGATAGTGGAAGGATATGTTTTCGAAAACGATGCTCTGACGGAAGCCGGTGAGTTTGGGCGCGCCCGGCTTCTCGGCAATCTCCTCGGTATGGTCCAGATGCTCAAAAACTTTCTGCGACGCACCGAGGGCCTGTTCAAAGATGTTGTGGATTCCCACCAGGCGCTTCACCGGTTCATAAAGCATCAACAGAGCAATCACGAAGCTGGTGAAATCGCCCGCGGTGAGCGTGCCGGTCTTGATCTGGGTGCGCGCGTACGTGAGCAGGGCAACGATGGTAATTGCGCCAAACATCTCAATGATCGGCGACGAGATGGCCTGTTGCAGCACGTAGCGCACGTTGGTCTTCAGAAGCCTGCGCGCCGCGTCACGGAAGCGCCGCGATTCGTAGGCTTCGGCGCCGAAGGCCCGCACCACGGCGTGGCCGCTGAGCGTTTCCTGCAGGATCTGATTGAGATCGGCTTGCCGCTCTTGCGTGCCGCGGCTGGTTTTGCGGATGCGACGGCCGATCAGGCGCGTCGGCAAGATCACGAATGGCAGCACGGTGAGGCTGACCAGCGCCAGCCTGGCATCGGCGCTCACTACCACAATGATGAGCGCGATGGCGCTGAAGAGCTGCCGCAGAAAATCCGCCAGAATTTGCGATGTGGCTACCTGTACTTTGTCGACATCGTTCATGATGGACGACATGAGCTGGCCGATGGAGCGGGATTCGAAAAACTCCGCGCCTTGCTTCAGGACCTTGTCGAAGACGGCGTTGCGCAAATCCATCACCGACGAAAAACCGGCGTAGCTGATCAGATAATTACCCAGGTAATCGCAAAGCCCTTTGATGAGAAACACGGAGAGAAGCGCGATGCTGACCAACGTCCAGACGCTGCGGCCCTGCAGCGGGATAATCTGCTCCAGATACAACTGGCGGTGAAAAATGGGATGCGCGAACAGGGGCGTCTGGCCGGGGTGTGGGTTGGGATCGAGCACGCGATCGAAGATCGGTTTGATCAGCAGCGCCATCATGCCCTGCGCGGCTCCCGCCAACGCCATCAGGACGACCGAACCGATGAGATGCGGCCAGTAACGGCGCGCATAAGAGAGCAGGCGCAGCAACTTCTTCATGCGTGCACCCTCATGCATGCACCCCAAGCCGGGCGAGTGCGTTTAATACCTGGACGGTGGTTACAGAACCAATGCCGGCGGGCGATGCGATCACTTCCGCCACCGTGCGCCAGGGCCCCCAGATGGCCGGATCGGACGCGCCGAAGATGGCCACCACTGGCAGTCCGAATGCCGCCGCCATGTGGGCCGGGCCGGAATCGTTCCCAACAAATAGAGAGGCCGAACTCAGCAGCGCTTTGACCTCTTCGAGCGGCGCGCCGGCCAGCGTACGGAATGCGTGAAACGGCGCCAGTTCGCGGGCTTCCGCGCCGATAAACACGGGCTCCGTGCCCGCCGCCCGCAGATGTTCGGCGACAGCCAGGAAACCCTCCGCGCGCCACGTCTTCTCAGGCGTGGCCGCGACGGCGTGAATCACGGCGCGTGGACGCTGCGGCAGGGGATTTCGAGGGATCAGCTTCGCGCGCGGGATTTCCGCCCTTTGAGCGCCCAGCCAAAACACCGCCGATGCCAGATGCTCCGCGGTGTGAACGGTGCGCTCCACCTTTAGAATTTCCTGCGCGCGCGGAATACGCAGATTGTACGCGAACCGGTGACGGAAATGCGCAAAACCCGCGCGAAATCGCGCGCCCGACGCCGCCGTCAGCCACGCACTGCGCGTACCGCCGTGGAGATTCAGGCAAAGCTGGGGCCGCCATCGGCGTAGCGCGGCGAGCTCAACGGGCAACAACTCATCCACGTCGGGATTATTCTCGAACAGGCCGCGAAAGCGCGCTTCCACTACTGCGGCCAAGCGCAGATCGGGGCGCGAGCGTTTGAGCAATTCGATTGCGGGCGTAGTGAGGACGCAATCCCCCAACGACCGCAGCCTCACGACGGCCACGCGGCCCCCGGACGGCAATTGGTCCAAAACGTTCGCCACCGTTCAGTCTTCGATCTTCGCTTCGTCCACCATCATCACGGGAATATCGTCGCGCACCGGATACACGCGATGGCACTGCACGCACTTCAGCCCGCTCTGGTCGGGCTTGAGCTCCACCGTCGCCTTGCAGACTGGGCAGACAAGTATCTCCAGCAACTCTTTGCCGATAGCCATAATGGATATGCTTAGTGTAGCGCGGGGAAGGCGGAGGGCGCGATTCGACGCAGAGACGCTGAGACGCAGAGATTGGCGCGGAGATTGGACATAACGAACGCTAGCCCCGAGTCATGCCCGCCCTCTTCTCCAGCACGCGCCCTATTGCGCCGCTTCCGCCCGCTTCGTCGTCTGTAGCTTCCAATAACCCAACGCGCCGATCGCCACCAGCGCCGCCGCGCTTAGGAAGTAGAGATTCAGTACTCCGGCCGATTCCGCCACCGGCCCGGCCCCGAATAACGCCAGTACCTGCGCGATCGCCAGCAGCGACATCAGCGTGCTGCTTACCCTTCCCAGCAACTCCTGCGGCGTCTCCTGCTGGATCAGCGTCTGGGCACAGACCATCACGAACGCCGCGAAGAATCCCACCCCCAGCATGGATGCCGCGGCCGGTGCGACGGTGGCGAACATCGCCGTCATGAATACCGCCGCGCCCATGCCGGCCAAGCCGTAGGCCACCAGGTGCTGCGCCGATGTCCGGCGCGTCAGCAGCGGCAAGAACAGCGAGCCGCCGATCATCCCTACGCCAATCAGCGCGTTCAATACGCCGAAGAGCGCGGCATCGCCGTGCAGAATGTCACGCACGTAAATCGAAATCAGAGACCCGAAGCAGCGCACCGCAAACATCCCCGCCGTCATGGAAACGATTACGAACGATAGCCCCGCGTGAGAGACGATGAACTTCAGCCCTTCCACCATCGAGCGCAGCACCGATGCCGCCGCCAGGTCCGTTGCGGATTCGCGGTCGATGGCCACCGTCAACACGAGGCCAGCCGAAAAGAAGAAGCTGGCGCAATCGAACGCGAAGCACGCGTTCGACCCCAGCCTCGTAATCAGCACCCCCATCACCGCCGGCGCCACGATCTGCGACAGCTGGTTTGCCTGCGACATGAGCCCATTCGCGGCGACCAATCCATGCAGCGGCGTCACGGTCCGCACAGCCACCGTTTGCGCCGGAATAAAAAAGCTGGAGACGCAGCTCAACAGGACCAGGGTGCCGTAAATCGCAAACAGATCGTGCGCGAACAGCAGCGCAACAACCATCAAGCCGCGAATTAAATCGCTCGCGATCATGGTCCACTTCACGTTCCACTTGTCGACGAACACGCCCGCGAAAGGGCTGATCACTCCCATCGGCAGCAGGTACGCCACCAGAATCATACTCACCTGAAACGGCGTGCCGTGCAGGTCGAAAGTGACAATGCTGAACATGGCGAATACAGCGAGGTAGTCGCCGAAGATGCCGACTAGCTGTGCGATCCATAGCCGCCGCACGGGCTGAAGCCGCAACACTTCCCTGAAAGACAGTTGTGGCGTGGTGTCGGCCATTAAGTGAGATCACCCGGAACGAGTTCTCTCAGGATACCAGCGCCTGTTCAATGTGCGGCGCTCGACTATGCTGGTGGCATGAAAGAGAATCTATAGAGGCCTAAGGGCTGACATCATGGACGAGATGAACCTGTATCAAGCCATTGGCGGGACGGTGACATGCCGCAAACTCTCGGGGGCATTTTACGCCCTGGTACAGCGTGATCCCGTATTGCGTCCGCTTTTTCCCGGAAAGACTCTCAAGTGCGCCATCGAAGAGTTCGCCGCGTTCCTGGCTCAGTTCCTGGGAGGGCCGCCAGAGGACGCGCAGCGCCGGTGGTGGTTGAGCCTGCGCGAATCGCATCTGCGCTTCAAAATCGGGCAGGGGGAGCGGGACGCGTGGATGAAGAATATGCTGCAGGCTCTCGATGAGGCGCCAATCGAAGAGCCGGCGCGCAGCGCATTGCGCGACTTTTTCGAGCGAGCGTCCGCGTATGTCGTCAATATTGGGCAGGCGCCTGCCGCGGCGGAGGATGGAGGCGGGCCGTCGAGCGGCATCCATCGGGAAATATCGCGGCGTTGGAGTGCGCAGCGTACGCTCGACGAAGCGGTAGCCGCCGTTCACCGCGGCGCAGCAGAGTGCGCCATAGCGTTGGCGGAAGGCTCCGCATTACAGGCCTATTTCCAGTGCAACCGGTCGGTGTTTGCCGGCATGCTGGCATTGATGATTGGCAAGGGAGATGGCGCCATGCTCGACTATGTGCGCGAAAAACTGCTGGCTGCGCCGGACCTCGCGCAGGAACGCTACAGCGGCCGCACGCTGTTGCACGGGGCGGCAGCGGCGGGCAACCTGGATAAAGTGGAATTGCTTCTGCGTCTTGGCGCCAGGCCCGACGTCGCGGATGCCGGTGGTCACACTCCACTGTATTGCGTTGGCAACGAGTGCAAGGCGCACGGCGGCGCCAGCGTAGTACGCGCATTGGTTCAAGCCGGTGCGAGCGTGGACGCCTGCGATGGCGTGAAACACTGCACGGCGCTGCACATGGCGGCCCGGCGGGGTAACGTAGAGGTCGCCGAGGCCTTGCTGGACAGCGGCGCCGGCATCGAAGTGCGAGACAGCCTCGGCGACACCCCGCTACGGCGGGCGGTCAATTGCGGCAAGACCGATGTGGCGGCCCTGCTGGTAGCTTGGGGCGCCGACACGCATTCGAAGGGAAGCAATGGCATTACGGTGTCAGCGGCAGCGCGCACCACGGCGATGCAAGGGCTCCTACAGTGTGGTAGCCGAAAATAGCGAGCAATTCACGACCGCCTCCCGCAAACCCTGGCGGCCGCGGAGACTACACAACTTCGCTTCGCCTGATGGCAATAGCGGCGGCGCCTACTCTGGAACCCGGGAAATTTCGGGGCCGAATCGGCTGTAGTGCCTTAGATTCCAAGTGTAAAGAGTGACAGCGTTTGCCTTCAGTGCACAGCGGTAAATCAGATAATCGTAAAGGGCGCCGCCCACGACGCGCAGTGAAGAAGCGTCCTCAAGCGTAGGCAAATATTCCGCGGGATCCAAGGCGATTGGCTTGAGACGGTCGAACACCGTGCGAACCAGGAAAATAGCTTCCGCGGGCGTAGCACGGACCTCGGCGCCCATTCGAGCGGCGATTCTATCGAGTGGAACTGGCGTCTGCCGGAGGACGTCGCTTCAATTCAACCACCGCTCAGTGGGGGCCGGCGGAGTGACCCGCGGATAAGGTAAATTCCGTACTGACTCTCGCCGGAAAACAGATAGCCAAGCTTCACGTAACAGCGCGAATGGTGACCACAACCGGCGGTAAACCGCTGCGGCTTATCGCCGCCGGGCCGCGCTGTCACCGTACTGGTACAAAACGGGAGGAGTGAGAAAGCTCATAACCTCAAGCCTGATAGCGAGATAGCGCTTTAATGCTCCACATAGAAATTTTGGATTGGACTGGCCGCCGGAAGCGGCATAGGTTGTGTATATGGCGGTGAGAAACACGATGGACGCCTCAACCTCGCAGTTGACCATGCTGCATCGCATTAGCAGCATCGTGAACTCAAACCTAAACTTGGATGAAAAATTGGGTGAAGTGATCGGACTGGCGGTGCAGGCGACGGCATGCGACGCGTGCCTGGTCTACCTGATCGATCAAGCCACGCACGAGATCGTGCTGCGCGCTTCGCAAGCGCCCCACGTAGACGATGTCGGCATGTTGAAGATGAAGGCCAGCGAAGGTATCACGGGCTGGGTGGCGGAGCATCGATCGGTGGTGGCGTTGGCCTCCAACGCGTTCGCCGATCCGCGATTCAAGAAATTTCCGCAACTCTTCGAGGATACCTACGAAGCGCTGCTTTCGGTTCCGCTGGTGGGCGGCGGCGATACCATCGGCGTCATCAACGTGCACCACCGCGAGCCGTACCGGCATTCGAGCGACGAGATCTCCATGATGGTCTTCATCGGCGAACAGCTTGGCGGCGCTATCTCCAATTCGCTGCTCGGAGAGGAACGCGCGCGCCTGCTCGAAGAGACCCTGGAAATGAAGCGCGCCCTGGAAACGCGCAAGGTGATGGAGCGCGCCAAGGGCATTTTGCAACAGCGCCATCAGATCAGCGAAGAAGAGGCATATCTGCGCCTGCGCAATCAGAGCCGGCGTCTGCGGCGGCCGATGAAAGAGCTGGCCGACGCCATCATTCTCGCCGAAGATCTGGGCCGCGCCGTGCCCGATTATCCAACCGATTCATAAATTCAATTTGCTCTCACGCCACTGAAACCTTAGACTGTCAATATAAGGGCGGCAGGACGTTCCCGCCGCCCGTCCCCGTAAGACTGCGGTTCCCGTTTTCCTCTCCCAGCAAGAGACCAACCCAAAGATAATCCGGAGGAGTACTGTGCAAACGATACAGGTGCGCGTCAGTCTTGCGCTCTCGGTGGTATTGTGCGCCGCGGGGCCAGCTAAGCCATTTACGAATAGCGACCAGGAAATGTCCGTGGTCAAGGGCGAAATTGAAAGCAGCCGGCCCAACATCAGCGGTTACACTGTTCAGCTATACGATATCAGCCGACATTCCACTACCTCCACATCGGAGATTCGTTCGGATGGCGAGTTCGAATTCCTTCAAATGCCTTATGGATCTTACCTGGTGACGGTCACCAACGCGCGGGGCGAATCGGTGTACCAAGGTAACTTTAACGTGGGACAGCCGGCGCCATTCATCATCCGGCTACCTAAAGAAGAGACGGCGCGTCCGGGCGCGGGAACCATTTCCGTGAAGCAACTGCAGCATCCGCCGGCCCGCAAAGCATACGACGCTCTTTTGGCGGCGCAGAAATTTGCCGAGACCGGCGACTATAACAAGGCGGTCGAGTCGATCGAGAGGGCCATCGTCATCTCACCCGATTATGCCGACGCCTGGGTGAATCTGGGCGCGCGGCACATAGGCATGGGCCGCTATCGGCAAGCCATTGCCGAAACCCGTCACGCCATCGAGCTGGCGGGCCCGTCCCCCATGACGCTATCCAATATCGCCTTTGCGCAGGCATTGCTGGGAAGCCGCGATGAGGCGAGACAGTCGGCCGAGGAAGCGCTGCGTCTCAAGCCGGACGATGCGCATGCGAATTACATTTTCGGCTTGATTCTCTATATGTCGCATGCGCCCGATGGGGAAGCGTTGCGGCACTTACAGCTTGCCGCGCCCACTATTACCGGCGCGCGCGACTTGCTGGCCAAGATCCAGGGGAATTCAGGCCACGCCCCGGCGCCTTAAGTTGGATCTGTCCGATGCGGCCGCGCGGATAACTAATGGGATGAAGTCTAAATGCGGCCGAACTTCGCCACCGCTTCCTTGATCGACCTATACTTTTCGATGAACGGCAGCATGGCGTGTTCGGTGTTATCCAACTCTTGAGCCTTCTTGAGCACGTCGGCGGCATGCAAGCGAGGCACCACGGCGACGCCATCCTCATCGGCTGTGACGATATCGCCCGGGTTCACGCGCACACCCGCGCAGGTCACAGGAATATTCGTGCCCGTCACCCGGAAATGATCGATCGTGGTGGAAGGAACCACGCCGCGGCTGAATACCGGAAACTGCAGCTTGCGGATCTGCGGAGTGTCGCGCACGGACCCATCGACTACCGCGCCGGCCAAGCCGCGATACTTCATCGCCGTGGCCATCAGACCTCCGATACCGGCGTAATCGGCGCCATTCTCCAGCACCATCACATAGACCGAGCCGGGCTTGGCGGCATCGATGGCGTCCAGCATTCCTTGCGACGCCGAGGCGCCCTCCTTGTGCTCTTCTTTCTTGAGCATCACGGTAACCGCGGGCCCGGCGAATTTCGCCGCCGAGAGCGGGCGCATCTCGTGCGACATGTACGCGCGTTGTCCGTAGAGTTGCTCCATGGCGTCGGAGACGGAGGCTACTTCCACGGTGGAGAAGCTATCCAAGCCGCCGCCAGCGGGCTGGGCCATCAGCCACACGGCGGCCGCCAGAGGTAATGCCGCCGCCAGATATATTGTGCGTTTCATGAGTGTCCTCCCTGGCTGGTGTGGGACCGGCCTCCCGGCCGGCCAAGACGGCGCCGTCCCACGTTTCAACGGAACAGCTTTGGGGCCAGATCCGCGAGATAGTTTCGCCAGTTGCGCCAAACGTGCCCCTCTTCGGAAGCTACAAAGGTGTGCTTGATGTCGTGTTTATCGAGCGCATCGCTCAAGGCTTGCGACGCGGGGAACAGGCTGTCGGTCTTGCCGCACGCAATGTAGAACAGCTTCAGCTTCTTGTTGGCGGCGGCGCCGTCGGCCAGGAAGCCCTGGAACTGCTCCTCGGGATTCCCACGCGCGGCCGCGCTAAACGCGCCGATGTAGTGGAAGGTATCGAGGTGCGTCAGCCCGATCGAAAGCGTTTGTCCGCCGCCCATCGAGAGTCCCGCGATGCCGCGGTCGTCCGGCTTCGCCGAGACGCGATAGAGCTTTTCCACATAAGGGATCACATCCTGCAACAGGTCGGTCCCGAATAAAGCATCGGCATTCCCAGGCCCGCGGCCGGCGGATGGAACCAGCATCACTTCCGGGAGCGGCCGGCCGTAAGGCATGACTATGATCATCGGCTTCGCGCTTCCCGCCGCGATCAGGTTATCGAGGATCAGGTTGGCGCGTCCGACATCCACCCAGCCGGCCTCCGTATCGCCGGAGCCGTGCAGCAGATACAACACGGGATATTTCGCTTTGCCCTCTTCATATCCGGGCGGCGTGTAGACATAGATGCTGCGTAGCGCGTTGAGCGCCGCCGATTGATACCAGTTGATATGTACGGTTCCGTGCGGCACGGGCTGAACGTCGTAGGGCGCCGGCTTATCACCGGTGACTTCAAACATGGATTCCGAGGAACGGTCGCCTAACTTGACCATGGGGCTGGAAGGGTCGATGTTCCTGACTCCGTCCACCACAAACGTATAGTTATAGACCGCTGGATTGAGCGGCCCGGTAGTGACGCTCCAGACGCCGTCGTCACCCTTGGTCATGTCTGGCGAGCCTTGTACGAAATCGCCCGAGAGTTTGACGCTGGTGGCGTCCGGCGCGCGCAGGTGGAACGTCACGGTTCTGTCCGGGTTCACTTCATGCGTTGCAGCCGGAGGCGGAGGCGCACCTCTTCCACCGCGCCCGCCACGGCCGGCGGGATCGGGCACGCCTTGCGCGAGGGCGAACGAACTGAAGGCAAGGCATTGAGCGGCCAACGCCGCGATTGCCGCTAAGTGCGATTTTTGCTTCATAAGAACTCCCGATTGACTCCAACACAGTCACTTAACGCCTCCGATTCGAAGCGCGTTCCCACGAGTGTGAACGCTGCACGCATGTGCCCAGAGGGCGCCCAGTGCGCCACGAACGCGGCGCTCAATGCGCCTTGGCGAACACAATGCATACCGGCGATCCAACGTTGAGAGTATCGCCGGTTGGCGTCAGCGCGCCCGTAGCCTGGTCGATGCGGAATACTACGATGCTGCCGGAATCCTGATTGGCGGCCAGAAGAAAGGCGCCGGTTGGATCGATGGCGAAGTTACGCGGCGTTTTCCCTTGCGTGGATACGTTGCCAGCGGCAGTAAGCGCGCCGGTGCCGGGGTCGATGCGGAAAATGGCGATGGTACTGTCTCCACGATGTGAGGCATACAGGAATTTGCCGTTGGGGTGTACGGCAATCTCCGCGGCGCTCTTGGGACCCGTATATCCGGCGGGTACCATCGAGATGGTTTGCGTTTGAGCCAGACTTCCGGCGCGGGCGTTGTAACTGAACACAGTCACGGTAGCCGCCATCTCACTCAACACATAGACGAACTTGCCGTCTTTTCCGAAGGCCAGGTGGCGAGGACCGGAGCCGGAGGCCAATTTTGCGAATGGCGGATCGTTGGCTGTCAGTGTCCCTTTGGCGGCATCCAGGCGGTAGACCATGACGTGGTCCAGCCCCAAATCGTCAACCAGAACGAAACGATTGCCGCGCGCAACGTAGGCGGAATGAGCGTGCGGGCCGCTCTGCCGTTCGTGATCGACGCTTGAGCCGCTGTGCTGAATGAATGCCGAGGCTTCGCCCAAAGATCCATCTTCATGAACCGGAAACTCCGCCAGGCTGCCGCCGAAGTAGTTGGCTGCGAACAACCACTTACCGGTCTCGTCGAAGGAGACATGACACGGTCCCGATCCCTTGGAAGACACCTTATTCAACAGCTTCAACTGGCCGGTGGCCGCGTCAATTGCAAAGGCGCTGACACTGCCCGCCGGCCGGCCTTCGTAGGTAGTTAGTTCGTTGGCCGCGTAAACAAATTTCTGGCTCCGATCGACGACCAGGAACGAAGGGCTGCTGGTCTCGGCCGCCAGACCAAGAGAAGTGAGCTTGCCCGAAGCCTGAAAACGGTATGCATAAATACCTTTGCTCTGCTGGTTATTATTAGTATAAGTGCCAACATACATCAGCCAGTCAGCGCCGGCCTTGGCTGCGCTTTGTGGCAGAGCCGATGACGCCGCGCCAAACAATACGGCGGCGAGAGTCAATGCCTGTCCAAGAGATCGTCTAGTCATGAATGCTCCTTACTTTCCGGTGGTAGCCGCCGTGTCGAACTCATACGCGATTGGCGACGGCGCGGTAATAGCCTTGCGCCTGGTCCGGGAAGCTCGAATCGATGCGCTTGAGATTTGCGCCCGCGACGGCTCAACGGCGACGGCGTTGAAGACTACAATGACCGCGACGCAAAAGAAACCGGATGGCCGCATGGACACGCCACGCGTAAGTCTATCACACCGGTTCCGAGCCGAAAGGCAGGATGCCGCTGCCGGGCGCTGATGAGTTTTCGGGATTTTTTCGACCGGCCGCGATAAATAAAATTCGCCATGCGGATGCGGGCTTGCGACCGACCCCAGTATAGCGCGCGGGATTCTTGGAACACGGAGACTGGGATGGCACAGCGTCAGGAGAGCGGCTACCGGCGAGGCGATTGCTGTGGCGGTCGGATAAAGTGCGGAACGAAGCCAATTTCGCGGAAGTCCAATCGTAGCTGGCGGTTGGAAGGGGTAGTTGTCGGGCCGCCGACGGGGATCGAGGGGTAAAGGAGGGGTCCGTGCCGCGACGCCGGATTTATTTTGAAGTGCTGTGACTGACACGGCGGCCATCCTGCAAATGGTTGCCATGGCCGATGGCGGCGGCTCCGCTGGCTGGGCTATATTGAAGCGATTGGAGCGGAAAGACAGGCCAGGAGGCCTGTCCTGCAAAATTGATGTCTGAGGGAAATGAGATCCGCCTCTACGACTACCACCGCACCCCAAAATGCTGGTCCGACATCATCCTTCCCACGCAGTGCGCGGTGTTCCTGCGCAATGACCAATGGGGGACGCCGGTGGATCGCAATGGCAAGCCGCGCGGAGGCGATAACGCTACCTGCGTCCTATTCGAAAGCATAGAGGATGCGGAGCGCTTTTGCCGGCAGACGGTGGCCGAGCACCCATTGGTTTCCTGCGAAGTGTTGGATGCCAGCGGCCGCGCAAATCCCGCGCTATTGATTGTTACGCGTGAGCATGTTGGTGGTGACGACGACGTTCGCGGCTGGTTTGCACATCATCGAAGACTGGTCATCGCGATCCTGATTGCGGCCTCGCTGCCGCTATTCTGGCTCGACTGGCTTCATCATGGCGAGTGGATACTCTCGGTGATCGGCATCAACTTGGTTGTGGCGGCGCTGCGACTGCTGATGTGGGATGTGGGGGCCAAGAACAACGAGAAGGAACGGCTCGCGCGGCTTCAGGACCATCGCGATATAGAACGGAACGAATCGGGTCGAGAGGCGGGTCGAGAGGCGGGTCAAACGCCTCGCAGAGACGCAGCGGCCCGCTAGCTTTCGTCAAACGAATGTTCGACAACGCGCTTTTCCTTCTGCAGATCGCGGTGATCGTCGGTTTCTCGCGCCTGACCGCCTCATTGTTCCGCCGGTTTTCCCAACCGCAGGTTGTGGGGGAAATGGCGGCGGGGATCGCGCTGGGTCCCACGCTCTTCGGCGCGTTGGCTCCAAACGCATACTATTCGCTCTTTTCTCCGCAATCGCTCGGGTTTCTCAACGCGCTCAGCCAGGCCGGATTGGTCGTCTTCATTTTTCTGGTAGGCGTGCGAGTCGATTTTGCGGAACTACGCCGCCAGAGCGGGGTAGCCGTGGTGACGAGCAACATCAGCGTCATTCTGCCGCTGGCGATGGGCATCGGTTTGGCGCAATATCTTTTTCCCCGCTATGGCAGCGGCGACCCGATCGTGTTTGCGCTTTTCATCGGAACCGCGATGAGCGTAACAGCCTTCCCGGTGCTGGCGCGCATCCTGATGGAACGCAATATGCTGGGCACGCCTTTGGGGTCCGTCGCTATCGCTTGCGCCGCAGTGGACGATATCACAGCGTGGGTCCTGCTGGCAGTTATCGCCGCCATAACCAGGCACGGCAGCGGAGTGAATCCACTGTGGGTCATGTTCGTTTATCTGGCGATCTACCTCGCCGTCATGCGGATCGCCGGCCGCGCTCTTGAGATATGGTCGCGGCGCGTTCCTGAAGGAACACTCGGCCTCGATGGAGTCATGGTCTTCCTGGTTTTCGCGCTGCTATCGGGCGCGGCCGGAGAGTGGATCGGCGTCCATGCGCTGGTAGGCGCGTTTCTGGCCGGCCTTGCCACGCCGCGCAGACTGCGTCAGCAGTTGATCGACAAACTCGAAGCGATCACGCTGGTGTTGCTGATGCCGATTTTCTTCGCACTGATCGGAATCAGAACGAACCTGTTGTTTCATACGGATCCCGGAGCCTATCTGGACCTACTGCTTATCCTAGTGGTTGCGACCGCGAGTAAGTGGGGCGGGACCATGTTAGGAGGACGCGCCGCGGGGATGGACTGGCGCAGCGCCTGCCAATTGGGGCTGCTGATGAACACGCGTGGATTGGTCGAGTTGATCGTTCTCAACGTTGGCCTGGAGAGCGGCATCCTGGCGCCAACGCTGTTTTCCATGATGGTTTGTATGGCGCTGGCGACCACGTTCATGGCGACGCCACTCATGGATTGGATCGGCGGAAGGCGGAAGAATCCGGCGTGAACGCCGGCGGAATTGCCTTGCGGCGCTGCGGCGCAACGCTTGGATGCGATAGCCGCCGGAGGCCGAGTATCCTACCCCGGCACAAGAGCGGGGCTATCCCGCAACACTGTTTTAGCGCATGCGATTCGAAGCGCGTTCACACGAGTGTGAACGCGGCACGCATGAGTGCGTGCGCCACGATTTGGCCGCTTAAAAAACGGGCTGCGGAAACCGCCGTGAACTCGATACAATGGCCGAAACCCTATGTGTTCGAAAATCCTTCTGACCTGCTCCGCCGCTCTCCTGCTGACGCCCTGCGCCAGCGGCCAGACTGCGGCCGATAACGATCCGATCAAGACCCTGGTGGGCCGGCTCGATCTGCAACGCTATAAAGCGACGATCCGCGGGCTGACCAAATTTGGAGACCGCCGCCAGGGAACCGATCGCAACCGCGCTGCCCTCGACTGGATTGAAGCGCAGCTCAAGAGCTATGGCTGTACCAACACCGAGCGCATCCACTACGTGTACCAACCCCCGCAAGGCGGCGCACGCGGCGGCAGAGGCGACGGTGCGGGCGACGGCGAAGGCCGCGGCGCCGCGGGCGCGGGTGGAGGCCGGGGCGGAAGAGGCGCGCCCGGCGGAGCCAAACTGCGCGGCGAGCGCGGACCGACGGCCGCCAACAACGATCCCGATCTGCAGCCCGACGCCAGGCTGCGCGAGTTGAACGCGCAACCTTCGACGCCCGGCCCACGCGAAGACGTCTTTTGCACCAAGATCGGCGCGACCCATCCGGAAGAGATGTACATTATAGGCGCGCACATGGACGGCATCGGGTTTGGGGAAGCAGCCAACGACGACGGTTCAGGCACGGCGCTGGTGATGGAAATCGCGCGCGTCTTGAGCGGCTCCGACGTGGTCACCGACCGCTCGGTGCGCTTCGCGCTTTGGAACAATGAGGAGACCGGCCTGAACGGGGCCCGCGCTTACGCCGACCAGCGCAAGGACCTGCAGGGTAAGGAGGATCCTCCCGGATCGGGTAAATATCCGGAGCCGAAATGGCTGGGCATGATCCAACACGACATGATGATGTTCGACCATGGCATGCCGAACAAGGATGGCACGGTAAGCGAGCATCAGCGGCCCGAAGCGGACGTCAACATCGAGTTCCAGTCGCAATCGAAATTCGCGGCGCAGGCGGACACGCTCGCCTGGGCGTTTGAGGCGGCCAATGAAAAGTACGCCACCGATTACCCGGCCGCGGTGGGCAATCACATGACGAACACGGACTCCACGCCGTTCCAGGATCTGGTTCCCTCGCTCAGCCTGCGCGAGCTGGAGCGCGGCGCGCAAATCGGCGCCGGGTGGGACCCCACCCACCATCAGCCCACGGACGTGTACTCGCATTTCTCGGACGGCGATTTCCGTCTCGGCCTGAATGCCACGCAAACTACTTTGGGCGCAATCGCTCAGCTCACGGGTGCGAAGCTGCATTAAGCGGCGCGGCGAGGCGACCCGGCCGCCAGATCTGCCGCATACGCACGCCCTCTCTTTCCTGCGCTGTTTCTGCCGATAAGCTTTACATGGAACAGCGCGATCGAGCTTCAGAGCTTCTTCAACGCCGCGTCTCTATCGTAGTGATCAGGATCGAGAACGGCGCGAGGGACCAGTCCGGGCGGTTCCAGTTCTGCGGCCGCGCGGCAGAGTGTTCGAAGGCATGATTACCCGATTGCCACACGAGGCCCCGAGCACGCTGGATGTGGTCACCGAGGTCCGGCGTGAAGAGGCGCTGCTCAAGGCCGGGGCGCTGCAGAACGCGATCTTCAATAGCGCCAACTTTTCGAGCATCGCGACCGACGAGAAGGGCGTCATCCAACTGTTCAACGTCGGCGCCGAGCGCATGCTGGGCTATACGGCCGTCGAGGTGGTGGACAAAATCACTCCCGCCGATATTTCCGATCCGCAGGAAGTGATTGCGCGCGCCAAAGCGCTAAGCCTCGAGCTGGCGACGCCGATTACGCCGGGGTTTGAGGCGCTGGTCTTCAAAGCTTCGCGCGGCATCGAAGATATCTACGAGCTGACTTACATCCGCAAGGATGGCAGCCGCTTTCCGGCGGTGGTGTCGGTTACGGCGCTGCGCGACGACCTGGGCGGCATCATCGGCTACCTCTTGATCGGTACCGATAATACCGCGCGTAAGCAGGCGGAAGAGGCGCTGCTCAAGGCCGGGGCGCTGCAGAATGCGATATTTAACAGCGCCAATTTTTCGAGTATCGCTACCGACGAGAGAGGCGTCATCCAACTGTTCAACGTCGGCGCCGAGCGCATGCTGGGCTACACGGCCGTCGAGGTGGTGGATAAGATCACTCCCGCCGACATTTCCGATCCGCGGGAAGTGATCGCGCGCGCCAAAGCCTTGAGCCTGGAGCTGGCGACGCCGATTACGCCGGGATTCGAGGCGCTGGTCTTCAAAGCCTCGCGCGGCATCGAAGACATCTATGAGCTGACTTACATCCGTAAAGATGGCAGCCGCTTTCCGGCGGTGGTGTCGGTTACGGCGCTGCGCGACGACTTGGGGGGCATCATCGGGTATCTGCTGATCGGCACCGACAACACCGCGCGCAAGCAAGCGGAAGCCGAGCAGAAGCAGCTCGATCAGCGCCTGCGCGATCAGCAGTTCTACACCCGCTCGCTTATCGAATCCAACATCGACGCGCTGATGACCACCGATCCGGCCGGCATCATCACCGACGTCAATAAGCAGATGGAGGCGCTCACCGGTTGTACGCGCGATGAGCTGATTGGCGCGCCGTTCAGGAACTACTTCACCGATCCGGAGCGGGCCGAGGCAGGCATTAAGCGCGTGCTCGGCGGAAACAAGGTCACCGACTATGAGCTTACGGCGCGGGCCTGGGACGGCAAGGAGACGGTGGTATCTTTCAACGCGACCACGTTCCACAACCGCGACCGGAAGCCGCAGGGAGTGTTTGCCGCGGTGCGCGACATCACGGAACGCAAACGCTTTGAGCGCACGCTGCAGGAAAACAATGTCGAACTGGAAAGAGCCAAGGCGGCGGCGGAAAAGGCCAACCTGGCGAAGTCGGATTTCCTGTCCAGCATGAGCCACGAGATTCGCACGCCGATGAACTCGATTCTGGGCATGGCCGACATGCTGTGGGAATCGCAGCTTGACGCCGAACAGACGCGCTACGTGGAGGTGTTCCGGCGCGCCGGAGCGAGTCTTCTCGTGCTGATTAACGACATTCTGGATTTGTCGAAGATCGAGGCTGGGCACCTGGATCTGGAGAGAGTCGAGTTCGATCTGGAAGAGGTCGTGAATCAGGCCATGGAACTGACCGGAGTGAGAGCCCGCGCAAAAGGCATCCTGCTGGTGTCCCATCTTGCGCCCGGCCTCACTACCGCTCTGATCGGCGACCCCACCAGATTGAGACAAATCCTGCTCAACCTGCTGGGCAACGCGGTCAAGTTCACCGAATCGGGCGAGGTGGTGTTGGCAGTCCGGGACCACGAATCCGGCAACCCTGGGGAGATCGAGTTTGCCGTTTCCGACACCGGGGTCGGAATTGCGCCCGAGAAACTGGAAACAATCTTCGACGATTTCACGCAGGCGGATGCTTCCACGACGCGCAAATATGGCGGCACCGGTCTTGGTCTGGCAATCAGCCGGAGGCTTGTGGAGAGTATGAACGGACGCCTCACAGCCACCAGCGCCCCTGGCAAGGGGAGTACATTTCGGTTCACTGCGCAGTTTAATCTGGCGGCGCCGCAGAGTAACCGGCGAGTTCCCGTCGAGTTGCAGGACCTCCACAGCCGGCGTGTTCTGGTAATTGACGATAACGCTACGAGTTGTCTCATTCTGAGTGAGACACTGAGCGCCTGGGGCTTGGAAAGTGAAGTCTTCGGCTTGCCGCAGAAAGCGCTAACCAGTCTGGCCGCGGCAATGGCCGGCGAGCAGCCTTATTCCCTGGCGCTCCTGGACAGTTGCATTCCCGGCATGGATGGCTTCGAGGCGGCTGCTGAAATCCGCCGCATTGCGCCGGGGCTTCCGATTGTGATGCTGACCTCCGACCCCCGGCCAGGCGACACCGCACGCCGCAAAGAAGCCGGCTTGTCGGGCTATGCCGTCAAGCCTGTGAAGCGCGGCGAGTTGTTGCGTTTGATGTGCGATGCCCTGCAGCCGCAGGAAGGCAGGGAACAGCCAGCGCCGGGGAGTGAGAATCGTGGGGGAACGGGGCCGGTGGCGCCCCTAAGAATCCTGGTTGCGGAGGATTCGCCGGATAACCGTTTGCTGGTTCAAGTGTATCTAAAGGGGAGCCCGCACCAGCTGACGTTCGCTGAAGACGGCAGGACGGCGGTGGATCGGGTTGCGACAGATTGTTTCGACCTGATCCTGATGGATATGCAGATGCCCGTAATGGACGGATTAACCGCCACGCGCGCCATACGCGCTATCGAGCGGGAACGGGGAACCGCCGCGATTGCAATCATTGCGCTCACGGCGAATGCCCGGCCGCAGGACATTGAAATGAGCCGCAATGCGGGCTGCAGCTATCACCTCTCGAAACCGATTTCGAAGCACAAGCTGCTCACCGCCATTGAGGAATACAGGCCGAAGATGACTTCGGTGGATGCGCCAAAAGGCTGATCGATATCCGTGACGGTTGAGCATTCCCCGGTTTCCGCCGGCTGAGAATTCCACGAGCATGCCCCGGCGCGGCAAGGCAAGCGCTTGGAAACCGGCCGGGATGGACTGGCACCCGGAGAGCGCCGGAGAGCGCCCCGGCGATGAGCGGTCGCGACGCATAAGAGTATAATTACTCCGGACTCCCGGAGTGACATTTGGCAAATAACCTCAGAATTGGTTTAATAGCGGATTCGATTTCGGCCGTGCCTGGCGGGAACGCGGCATCCCGGCGACGCCTTCGAGACGCTCGAAGCCCTATTTCTGGCGGAAGCCGCGCATCGGAACGCCTTGATCCCGGCTGCATGGCGCACATAGCCGGCACTTCCGCATCGGCCGCGTTTTAACCAGCCGCGTTTCAACCCAAGGAGCAACCCCATGCAAAAAAGCAATCTTCAATTCGGTGTTGTGGGGGTAGGCCGCATTGGCAAGATCCATATCGAAAACCTGGCGAATCGAATTCGCGGCGCGGAAGTGGCGGCCGTATGCGACGTTGCGGCCGCGGAACTGGCGGTGGTTGCCGCGAGGTTCGGAATCGCGAGAACCTTCACGGACTATAGAGAATTGCTGGACCTGGCCGAAATCGACGCCGTGGCGATTTGCGGTCCCACCAACACGCATTACCAGATGATTGTCGATGCGGCCGCACGCGGAAAGCAGATTTTCTGCGAAAAGCCGATCGATCTCTCCATCGAGAAGGTGCAGGCCGCGAACCAGGAGGTGGCGCGCTGCGGAGTCCGCATGATGGTGGCCTTCAACCGGCGCTTCGACCCCAACTTTCTAAAGGTCCGCGAGACTATCGCCGCCGGCCTGGTGGGCCAACCGCAAATCCTGCGCATCACCAGCCGCGACCCCGCGCCGCCGCCCGAGCCATACATCCGCGCTTCCGGCGGGATCTTCATGGACATGGCCATCCACGATTTCGACATGGCGCGCTACCTGATGGGAAGCGAAGTCACCGAAGTGTATTCCAGGGCCGCCGTGATGGTGGATCGGGTGTTCGCCGAAGCCGGCGATTGGGATACCGCGTGTACCACCCTCACGTTTGAAAACGGCGCGTTTGCGGTGATCGATAATAGCCGCAAGGCTGTCTATGGGTACGACCAGCGCGTGGAGATGTTCGGCTCGGGAGGCATGGTGACGGTGGCCAACAACACTCCCGATACGCACATTCTTTGCGACCGCGCGGGCATCCACACTGCCCTGCCCCTGCACTTTTTCCTGGAGCGGTATGCGGAATCCTATCTGCTCGAAATGCGCGCGTTCCTCGATGCGATAGTGAATCGAGAGCCTGTCCCGGTGGGCGGAGAAGACGGGCTCAAATCTGTGATCATTGCGCTGGCTGCCGGCGTATCCGCCCGCGAAAACCGCCCCGTGAAGCTGGCGGAAATCTACCAAGGAGCGCCAGCCGCATGTCGAGCGTGAATGTGGGCGTGATCGGATTGGGAAGAATGGGCGGCGTCTATGCGCGCAACCTCGCCCAGCGCGTTTCGAGCGCCCGCCTGGTCGCGGTGGCCGACCAGAAAGCCGATCTGCGGGAACAGTTCGCAGGCGAATTGAGCGGCGTCAAGGTTTACGCGAGTCATCGGGACCTGCTGCAGGATAAAGACGTGGAAGCGGTGGTGATCGTGACTTCCACAAGCACCCACAAGCAGGTGGTCCTGGACGCCGTGGCCAGCGGGAAGGCGATCTTTTGCGAGAAGCCCATGGCGCTGTCGCTGCGGGACGCCTACGAGATGCATGAAGCCGTCAGGAAGGCGCGGGTGTTTTTCCAGATGGGATTCCAGCGCCGCTTCGATGCCGGATATGTGGCGGCGAAAAAGAAGGTGGACGATGGCGTCATCGGGGTTCCCGTGGTGATCGCCTGCGTCTCCCGCGATCCGTTCCGTCCGCCGCTGGAGTATTGCGATCCGAAGGTCAGCGGCGGCCTGATTGCCGACATGGGCGTACACGATTTCGACCTGGGACGCATGTTCCTGGGCGAGGTGGCGACGGTCAGCGCCGTGGGCGGGGCTTTGGCGTATCCCGAAATGAAATCCGTGGGCGATATCGACAACGCGCTGGTCAACATGGTGTTCGAGAACGGAGCTTCCGGGCACGGTGCACTGGGCACGGTGCAGTTGAGCCGCAACGCGGTATTCGGGTATGATATCCGCACCGAAATCTGGGGCACGAAAGGCTCGCTGCAAATCGGATATTTCCAGCACACGCCGGTTCTGGTGATGACGCAGGAGGGCATTACGCACGACGTAGTACCGCACTTCATGCAGCGTTTCGAGGGCGCTTACCTCACGCAGATCCAGGATTTTGTGGATAGGGTGAGGAAGGCGGAAGCGCCATCGGTGACCGCGGCGGATGCCATCGCCGCCATGCGGATCAGCATTGCCGCGACCATGGCGTGTCGCGAGGGACGGACCGTGCATGTGAGAGAAGCGGATATGTATGACCCAGGCTAGTATGACCCAGGATAACCGACCGCGAAAAGGAGTTCCAAGACGAACATGCCGAATTTGAAGCCGTCGCGTACCCGGGCTGTCGTAACCGACCCGCATCTGTGGTTGCCCATCGCTGTCCTGATTATCGGCATCGGCGTGCTGGTGCTGGTGAAATGAGTACCGCGGCATCCGGAGTGAAGGCTGCGACGTACTCGCTTCACGCGCTGGGCGTATTCTGCGGGCTGGCGGCTGCGACGTGGCTGGCAGCCGCCGAGGCTCCTACCAAACTGGTGACGGCCGGCTTTTCCCCCTTCCTGATCTCGCTCGGCATGGTGGCCGGCGTGTTCGTGGCTCGATGGACCGTGCCCGTTGCTTTGAAAGGGACCAGCTATGTGCTGATGGACCTACGCGAGAAGCCGCATCTCATGGTGTGGGCGCTGGTTGCGGGAATGCTGTGGGCGGTGGGCAATACCCTTACCGTTTTCGCAGTTCGAAATGTGGGCCTTTCCATCGCCTTCCCCCTTTGGAACATCAACAGCCTGGTGGGATTGTTCTGGGGCTGGCTGCTGTTCCGGGAGTTGCGCGGGTCCGGCTGGGGACGGGTGGTGGCAGGGGCGGTAGCTATTGTGGGCGGGGCGTGCCTGCTGGCCTATGCCACGGCGCAGCATTCGAACACGCTGCCGGGAGGCGCGGCGCTCGGCATCGTGGCCGCCCTTGGCGCCGGATTGATGTTCGGCACCATGTACATCCCCTACCGCAAGGCCTATATCAGCGGAATGAACCCCCTCTCTTTCGTCACCATCTTCACGTTCGGCGAATTGGGCATGGTTTCCACTCTGGCCGTGCTCTTAGATGGAGGGGTGCACAACGTCATCGCGGGACTGGTGAGGGCGAGGCCGGCGCTGTTCTGGCTTTTTCTCGGCGGATTCTGCTGGGTAGTGGGCGACCTGTTTCAGAATTATGCGGCCAAATACATTGGAATCGCGCGCGGGATTCCGCTATCCAACACTAACCAGCTTTGGGGACTGGCGTGGGGAGTCCTGGTTTTCGGGGAGCTTGCCGGGCAAGGCGTCACCGCTCACGTGCTGGTATTTGCGGGCTCGCTCATCATGATTTTAGGGGCCGCCGCGATCTGTACGGCGAGAGCATCCGAATCGGAGCAAACGTCCTGGAAGATAGCCGTGGACCGGGAATGCGTCCGTTACGGTCTGGACGCCGAACGCGTGAAGTCGAGCCTGCTTGGCGAAGATCCGCTATCCCGCGATAAGCCGGTTCGTCACTGGTGGGAGATCCTGATTGTGGCCTCGGCGGTCGGGATCTTTGTGTGGTTGGCGATCGGCGCCGAACATCAGGCGGTGGCGGTGAACCTGCCGTGGATGGTGGTTCTGCTGGTCGCCACGATGTTGTGTTTGTTGGTTTGCGGCCTGCTGTTGTGGAAGCGTACGCGATTCTCGTGAGCGCGGCGTTGGTTGTGATTGGGTGCGACGCTGCCGGCTGCGCCGCGCACGTGGGCGTCACACGAATTGATGTTTGGAGGGCTTCGTCCGACTTGTACCCGGCCGCTGCGATTTGGATGCGAGACGCGATTCCTGATCGCGCTGGAACAAACCGGAGATAGGGTTTTCCGGTGTAAGCGCCCGATTCGTCATTCTGGCCTTTTGCTTAACGAGAATCTGTGAATAATGATACAATTAAAAGAAAAGCATTTTAAAGACCGGAGAGTATTGAATCATGCATCGCGTCCTCTTGACAACCTCTTTTTTGCTATTTGGCTCCCTTCTTCTGGCTCAAACAGCGCTCAACAACGATTCCGTTATCAAACTCGTTAAGGCGGGTCTGTCGGACGATCTCATCATTTCCACGGTCAACGCCGCACCTGGAACCTATGACGCTTCAGCGGATGGCCTGATTGCGTTGAAGACCGCTGGGGTTAGCGACAAAGTCGTCTCGGCAATCGTGTTGAGGGCTTCATCCCCTCCACCGGCTGCTCAGGCTTCGGTTCCTCCCTACCCTTCGATTGCTGAGCCAGTTGTGCCAGGGAAGTTCATACAACCGCTCGCGCCGACAGTCCAGCAACCGGCCCAACAGGATCCCTCATCCGCACAAACATTGAGCAAGCCGCGAGTATTCTTACAATCCGCAAGCAAGGGCACAAACCGGAACGCAGCCCGTGACCAATCGATGGAGATGAGCAAAGACCTCGAAAAGGACTGCCCCGCAGCGAGGGTAACCATCAATCCGCAGATGGCAGACTATACCGTAGCCTTGAATCACATCGAAGTTGGTTTCGCCCGTGACAACCAAGTACAGGTCGCAAATAAAGATGGTGACCTTTTATCGAAGACCAAAGAGGGCGGGAGTATTGCGGGAGGCATGAAGAAGGCCTGCGCGTTGATTCTTGCGGACTGGGCTACAAAGTAAAGGCTGCCCCAGAATCATCCCATCGCATCTTGGACGGCACGAGGTCAGCTTCAATCTGGCGGCCGTACTGCTATCCTTCGCGGGCTTTGACCGCGAAGGCACAAACCGCGAGTAACGCCGCAGTGTTAGAAATCCGATCCCTCGAGCGAAATCCCCCTCGCAACAGCCAAACTTCCTGGAGAAGGCGTCCCACGATAACGCATAATGCCAGGGACCGTATCTACCGCCGTATCCCTCGCTCGCCAATCTGGTAAGGTTCTCGACAGCGATTCGTGTGCCGGGTCAACGAAAGCGCTCTTGTAGCAAACCGGTTACGCAGCCAGGCGACGGATCCCAGCGTTCTATGAGCCTGATGCAGGGCGCCCCTGGTATTGAGAGAATGGTACTGAGCAAACCATGACGATTCAAATCCCAGATGACCTTGCACGTGGCCTTGAGGGGATTGCGGCCGCGCAGCAGAAGAGCGTGGAGCAAGTGGCGCTGGACAGTCTGCGCTCTCTCTTTGACCGAGCGAGTTCGCCTGAAGTCGTATTGCGAGCCGTTCGGGAAATATCTCATCCAAGCCCTGCGGCAGTCGATGATCTCGATGCCGCGATTGCTGCTGCACGGCTGCCGGTGCGCGACCAGGGCGCCTTCGACGAGTTGCCACCAGGGTGACCTACCTCCTGGACACAAACGCGATTAGCGATCTGATGAGGGCATCCCCACGAATCGAGAATTGGATGGCCGGGCTGGAGCCGGGCGATCGCGTGGTTACCTGTACGATTGTTCGAGGCGAAGTACTCTTCGGGATTGCAAGACTTCCGCCAGGTAGACGGCGAACGGAGTTGGAGGATACCGGCCGCCAATTCTTGGCTTCCGTGAGCTGTGAGCCGGCCCCGGAACGGGCGGGCGACTTCTACGCGGCCGTTAAGCTGACTCGCCAACAGCGCGGCCTCACGCTGGACGAAAACGATCTGTGGGTGGCCGCGACGGCGCTCGCCCTCGGTGCGACGGTGGTCACGCGCGACAGCGATTTCGGAGGTATTGATGGCCTGCCGGTCATTGCGCTTTAATTGGCGGTAGACAAGACTTCGCACGGCAGACGTGCTGTTTGGCGGCTACGCGGCTACGCGGCGTCTGGCTGAAATAAAGCGCCCGATTGGGTATCATGGGAACCGGCTGTCTCCTGACATGAAGAAACTCAGGTACCAGGACATTTTCGTACCAGGCGGGTTTCCGCGACTTACATACAATCCCCGCGGGGATTTGATGGAAGCAAATCTGCGGTGGGGCGAACTGGCGAAAGGCTAACTCCGGCACATTTTCGCTTCATGCCTGAACCGTACGATTAAACGGCGGCGCGCGATTCCTGGCGCGAAATCCCCGTTGCACCAGCCGAGCTTCCTGGAGAACTCCAGTCCGAGGGAGTAGTCACCGAACTGCCCGCGTAGGGTCGAAGACTGAATCTTGGCGGAGGCGTACGTAACACATCCTACCCCCGTCACCGCGGCAAAGTCACGGTGAACGTACTCCCGGCGCCCGGCCGGCTGGCCAATTCCACGGCGCCGCGGTGCGATTCGGCGATCCATTTCACGATCGCCAGTCCCAGCCCGAATCCGCCGTTGCCTCTCGATCGCGCTTTGTCCGCGCGGAAGAAGCGCTCGAAGACGTGCGCCGCGGCGTCGGCGCCAATGCCGATGCCCGTATCCGATATGCGGATGCGCACGCCGTCGGCGCGGGCTTCCAGTTCGGCCAGAACCTTGCCGCCCGGAGGCGTGTAACGGATGGCGTTGTCCAGCAGATTGAGCGTCATGCGCCGCAGCAATTCCTCGTCGCCACAGAACGGCGCGTCGGCCGCGCAGCGGCACTCCAGCTCGATATTCCGCGCCACTGCGAGGGACTGGACCGACCGGCAGCATTCCAATAGCAGATCGTTCCAGTAAAACGGCTGCGCCTGCAGCGTGATGCGCCCCGCATCGGCCCTCGCCAGGTTCAGCAGGTCGTCCACCAGCCGGGAAAGACGCCGCGATTCGTCGAGAACGATCGCCAGCGATTCCTGGTATTCCGCCGCGGTGCGTTCCTTCGCCAGCGTCACGTCCGCTTCGCCGCGGATTACCGCCACCGGGGTGCGCAGCTCGTGCGAAGCGTCGGCCACGAACCGGCGCATGTGGTCGAACGATTGATCGAGGCGCCCCAGCAATTCGTTGAACGATTCCGCCAGCGCCGTCAATTCCTCGGCCGCATCGCCGATCCGCAGGCGCGCGTCCAGATTGCTGCCGGTGATGCGCCGCGCCTGGGCCGCCATGGCGTCGAGCGGCGCCATACCCCGCGAGGCGAACCAGTAACCGCCCGCGCCGGCGATCGCCAATATCAGCGGGAGCGCCAGAAACATCGCGCGCCGGATGGCCGCCAGATCGGCCTCGATCGCACCCAGCGGCTCGGCCGCCACCGCGACGTAAGTGCGTCCATTGGAGTTGAACCGGTGGACCGCCGCGCGCGCGCCGGGAATGGGATACGCCGATTCCTGCGCGCCAGCAGACATCCGGCGAGCGGCAGCCACCGCATCGAAGCGCGTGCTGGCGGCCAGCACCCGCGCGCCATCGAGCACGGCAACTTTACCCGCGCGCAGACGCATATTGGAGACGGCTTCCGTCGCGGACTTTGCCGGGTCGTTCTGCGTCTCGCCCATTTCGTCCTGGAACAGGGCCGCCGCCGTGGCAGCCTGCGATAGCAGCGATTCGTCCAGACGGCTCGTCAGCGCGCGCGAAAGCACGCCGTACAGCCCCGCCGTCAACAGCGCGAAGAGCGCTGCGAAGCATCCCACATACCACACGGTCAGCCGCGCCCGGAAACTCTTAATCATCGGCCGCCTCGGGAGTGGCGCTCAGTATGTAGCCTTCGCCGCGCCGGGTGTGAATCAGGCGGCGCGCAAACCCGGCGTCGATTTTCGCCCGCAGCCGCTTGACGTATACGTCGATCAGGTTCGAAAGCGGATCGAAGCTCTCGTCCCAAACGTGCTGCGCGATGCGCTCGCGCCCCACCACGCGGTTCTGGTTCAATACCAGAAACTCCAGCAGCGCGTATTCCTTGGCGGTGAGACTTACCGGAACGCCAGCCCGTACGGCTGCGTGGCTGGCGGTGTTCAGCGTCAAATCGCCCGCCTTCAGCGTCTCCACCCGCAGCGACTCCGAGCGGCGCAACAGCGCACGCAGGCGCGCCAACAATTCTTTGAAGTCGAAGGGCTTGATCAGGTAATCGTCGGCGCCGCAATCGAGCCCCGCCACGCGGTCGTCCACGGAGCCGCGCGCGGTCAACATCAGAATCGGCGTGCGGAAACCGGAGGCGCGCAATTCGCGGCACACCGCATGGCCGTCTTTCACCGGCAGCATCACGTCCAGCACCACCGCATCGTATTCGTTTACCGCGGCGCGGTACAGCGCCTGCTCGCCATCCACCGCCAGATCCACCGCGTAGGCTTGCTCGCGCAGACCCTTGGCGATAAAGCCGGCCACGCGCTCTTCGTCCTCCACCAAGAGAATCCGCACCTATCCTATTCTGCGCGACGGCGCACCAAACGCACAACGCCGCGATTTCACAAATCCTTTACAGGGCCTTCATCAGGGGCTGGTTATCATCGAATTGAAGGTACTATCTTGGCGTCGATTCCTCTAGTCCGGCAAGCTCCGGCCATCCACGAACTGTCTTGGCAGACCATCGGCATCTGCGAGCGAATCGCCTCGATTGCGATGCTGGCCGCGCTGAGCCCGCTGGTGGCGGTAAGCGCGCTGGCGGTTGCGATAGCGTCCCGCCGCTCGCCGTTCATCGCGCACCGGCGCGTGGGATGGCGCGGCGAGACGCTATGGATGATCAAGCTGCGCACGATGTGGGGCGCGGAACGTCAGAGCGCCGCGCGATGGGTGGAACGCATTGGCGACGGATCTTTCGCCGACGACAAGCAACCCGACGACCCGCGCGTGCCCAATTGGTTCGCGCGCTTCTGCCGGCGGCACTCCATCGACGAGATTCCTCAGCTTTGGCATGTGATCCGCGGCCAGATGTCGCTGGTTGGGCCGCGCCCCGCCACCACCGAAGAGCTGCGGCGCTATTACGGGGCGGATGCCGAAGAGCTGCTGCAGGTAAGACCCGGCATGGCTGGGTTATGGCAGATTTCAGGACGGAACCGGCTGACTTACGCGGAGCGGAAAAAGCTGGATTTGAGGTATGTTCGCGAACGGTCCGCGAGGATGTACCTCAGGATTTTGCTCCGCACCATTCCCGAAGTGCTGAGCGGCGCGAATACCTGGTAGCAGCGTCCGCGGCCTGAAACGCCCGCCAGAGCCTCCGCGATTGCTGCGACGCGGGGCCCCGACACGATGAGGCGCTCTCCCTGAAATACAGCTTCACCCGAAGGCGCTTCGCATAGCTCCACCCGGAGGCGCTTCGCGCTATTCGAATGAGGCATCGAGGTGCGGGGTAACGCCGGGTTGACAGACGAAAGCGTCTGTCCCACTTTGGCGCCAAGGGCTTGCGCACTATGGCCCGGTCCAATTCCCAAAGGGAGGTACGCGGCAGCCGCGGCAGGCTTCGATCAGCTCCGGGACGCGCGCGCGCCGTTCGTACAGGCGTTCGAGCAGGCGCTCCAGGGCATCCTCATCGCCGGCGATCCAATCCGACGGCACGCGCTTCCAGGCCTGGTCGATGACTTCTTCGGGGAAGTGCATCACCTGGCCCAGCCAGGGTTGAAAATCGTCGAGCGAGCGCACCGAAGCGTAGACGGCGTGGCGGGCGTACAAGCCGTGCATGGCCGAGTCGCCGAAATCCCACATGGGGCCGTTGAATGCGAACCCGTGGTCGATCATGCGGCCTACAAAACCGGGGCGCGCCCCTTCCGCGGCTTCGCGGCGCACCAGGGCGCGGTAGAAGATGGTCTGGCGGCCGTCGGTATTGCCCACCCACTTGTCGAAGACCAGGACGGCGCGAAAATCTTCGAGATTTACCACTTGCGCGATCAGGGCCTCCGGCAGGAAATCGTAAACCGCGACGCGGCCGGGGTCGCCTGGATAGCGGGAACCGAAATGCCATCCCGGTTCCGCTGGAATCTGCTTCTGCCCGAAGGAGAAATGGACCTCCGGGTTTGCCGCCAGGAAGGCCCCGGTGACGTCGATCAGCGCCGTTTCCGGGACCGCGATTTTCAGATAATCGAGCAGCGTGGCGCACAGCACCTCGTTGACCAGCACGCGCAAGTGTTGAGGGTTGTTGCGGAATTTGACGACGTACCAGTTGCCGTCATCGGCCTCCAGCAGGTGGGCTTGAGCGCCTCCACGCATCTTGCGCACGTGCCGGATTGCGGTGAGCGGCATTGGAAACGAATGCTGTAACCTAAAGTAGTATCACATGGGGAAGTAAGAATCACATGGAGGCTGGAGATCGCAGATGGCTGAAACAGGAATTCCCACGGGGGCGCCCGAGAGTGCGCCGGCGCAGGCAGGCGCGCGCAGCGCCGATGAGGTGGCGCTTGAGTTGACCAAGTTTATCGCGGTGACGACGGGATATGGAAGGGGCTCGCAATCGTCGGCTGGATTTTCGGGGAAAGCGGGGGCTCGCTCGCCGGAAGAGCAGGCGGAAGCCCTGCTGGACCTTTTCGTGCGGTGCCGGCGAGCGGTAAAACAGGAGAGCTAGAACCTGGTGGGACGGACCATCGCCTTTGGTGGTCTGTCACAGTTGCAGAAAGCGATCGTCTGTCCCACCCCGACCCTACTTCTTTTTGCCGCCCTTTTTAGCTGCCTTCTTGGCCGGCGCTTTTTGGGCTGCCTTTTTCGCTGGGGCTTTCTTGGCCGGGGCCTTTTTAGCCGGCGCCTTCTTAGCGGCCTTGGCGGGCGCTTTCTTGGCTGCCTTCTTGGCCGGCGCTTTTACTGCCGCCTTCTTAGCCGGGGCCTTCTTAGCCGGCGGCGCTGCCTTCTTGGCCGGAGCCTTGGCGGCGGCCTTTTTCGCGGGAGCTGCCGGGGCCGGCGCTTTCGCCGCGGGAGCCGCTTTGGCTGGAGGCTTCTTCGAGGCGGATGCCTTCTTCACGGGCTTCTTCGGAGGAGCTTCAGAACCGCCCGGCGTTTCCCCCGCGGGCGCCGGCGGCCCTACGGCCTCAATCACGAGGGCCACGGTTACCTCATCATCGTCCTCATCGTCTTCCTCGTCCTCGTAGTCGTCGAGCTTGGAATGCTGTTCCGAATGCTCTTCGTCTTCGTAATCGTGGAAGTCTTCCATCTCTTCTTCATCGGCTATCACGATTTTCGAGTCATCAAACATTAAAGAAGCCTCCTGTAGTTGGCACAGTCAACCATAGAATACCCCTTTTTTGCGGAGAGGCAATAGAGAAAACGCGCGAATGCGGCGAATTTTTGAGACTGACTTTAAGATCCGATACTAATTGGACGCGGCGCTGGCTAAGATGGTCGCGGGCTTGTGCGCCGGCTTCGATGCGGCGCCGGTCTTTGCGGGCGGCGCTGTGCGTGAACGGCGGGCCGCGGCCGAAGCCGGACGCGCGGCGCTTCGAGGAGCGCTCTTGCGTACGGCCGCACGCGCAGCAGGCTCGGGGCTTAGGGCTGAGATCAGGGCCGGGCGGGCCGCTGTGGGGATCATCAGAAGGTCGCCCGCCGCGGGCTGCGCCGAGGCCAGGTTATTGGCAGCCATGAGGCTTGCCGGCGTTACTCCGTAGCGCTTGCCGATCGCCGCCAGAGTCTCATCCGGAGCCACGCGGTGCATTCGCCAGGCGGCGCGGCGGTCTGCAGGCATCGATGCCAGGGCGGCTGAAACCGTGTCGGCCATGCCTTTCGGGACATGCAGCGTGTGGCCCTCGGGCAGCATTCCTTTGAGGGCCGCCGGATTGAGGCTGGACATCTCGTTCAGGGGCGTATCGGTGATATCCGCGACCAGGGCCAAGCCAGTGAGCGAATCCGTCTTGATGGTGTCGTATTCCAGCGGCGGGTCCATCTGTACGCCTTCCAAGCCATACTCGGCGGCGTTCTTTTCCATGATGGTCATCGCCAGAATGATGGGCACGTAGTTGGTGGTCTCCGCCGGCAGGGCGCCGCGGCCGCGCAGTTCCCAAAAATCGGCATAGCCCGTGCGTTCCACTGCCTTCTCGATGGTTCCCGGCCCACAATTGTACGCGGCAATGGCAAGGTACCAATCGCCGAATTCGTTATAGAGATCGTGCAGGTGGTGAGCGGCGGCGCGGGTCGCCATTTCCGGATCCATGCGGTCGTCGGTATAGCGGGTTTGCATCAACCCGTATTGCTGTCCGCGCCATGTCAGAAACTGCCACATGCCGCCGGCCGCCATTCGCGAAACCGCGCGCGGAATAAAGCCCGATTCGGCCTGCGCGAGATGAATCAACTCCTGCGGCACGCCTTCTTCGTCCAGAACGCGTTGAATCATGGGCCGGTAGCGGCCCGAGCGCTGATATGCCGCAACCAGAGTCCGGTGGCCGCGATTCGAAAAGTAATTGATGTAGCCGAGAACCGCGTCGTTGACCGACAGCGGCAATTGGGAAACGGTCGCCCTGACCTGCTCCCGCACCTTGTCTTTCAGTCTGGGGTCGACGGGAAACGTCATCTGCAGGATATCTTCGAGCGGCGCCTTTTCGAATTTGTCATCGTCTATGCTCGCCGAAGCGCCCATTCCGGACAGATCGAAGCGGTGAATGGAGTCCACCATGTCATCGAATTTTTTTTCGTAATCGAGCCGGTCTGCCGGAGTCTCGTCGGAGGCTTGCAGCATCAAATCGACAGCCGCGTCGAATTCCCGACGCGCGCCGTCGAGGTCTTTCGCCTGGTAGAGCTTCTTTCCGGCCTCGAAACGGCGCTCGGCGCGGTCGACGAGGGCGTCGCCTGAAGTCCGGCGCCGCGGCGGGGAAGTGATAAGAAATGCAGGCAGATCTTGGAGATAGATATTCGGTTGGGCGACGGGGACCTTCGGGAGATCCTCGTCGGTCAAGGCCGGCATTTGGGGGGCTGGCGGCAGAAATGAATTTTGGAACTTGGATTGCTGGTAACCAGTCATGCTACCGCATCCCGCAGTAACTAAGGCTGCGGAAAACAGGCAACAGGAGAAGAACGTCTTCTTTCGACCGTCCATCCAGAACCTCAAATAAAGAAAATAAAGTACTTCCACCGTACGCACGCGTACAGCGGAAACTAAAGACTACTACACTACCGATCTGTCAAGCAACCGCAATCTTGTGGGTATTCGTACACACGCGTGCGTCAAATTGCACATATTGTGTCTATTCTTCCTCTTCTTCTTCACCAGTCTTAGCTGCCTTGGCGGCGGCGATGATCTTGTCGGCCTGCAACTGGGGCACGTAATCGTAGTGGTCAAACTCCATGTGGAATGAAGCACGGCCCTGCGTCATGGCGGTCAGGTCATTCTGGTAGTTGAGCATCTCGGCCATGGGCGCCTGGGCGCGGATGAACTGCGTGGCGCCCTTGGTATCCATGCCGGCAATGCGTCCTCGGCGGCCGTTCAAATCGCCCATCAGGTCGCCCGCGTATTCCACAGGCGCCTGGATTTCGACATTCATCACCGGCTCAAGCAGCGCCGGCTTCGCCGCCAGCATCGCTGCCCGGAAAGCTTTGCGGGCGGCCAGCTTGAACGCCAGCTCCGAAGAATCGACGTCGTGATAGGAGCCGTCGTAGACCGTCACCTTGAAATCCACCATCGGATAGCCGGCTAAATAGCCTTTCTCCGCGGCTTCCACGATTCCCTTTTCCACCGCCGGGATGAAGTTCTTGGGAATCGATCCGCCGAAAATTTCGTTGGCGAACTCGAACTTGGCGCCGCGCGGCAGCGGCTCCATCTTGATCCAGCAGTCGCCGAACTGCCCGTGGCCGCCAGTCTGCTTCTTGTGGCGCCCCTGCACATCGGCCAGGCCGCGAATGGTTTCGCGGTACGGGATTTTAGGCGCGTGCAGTTTGACGTCCACGCCGTATCGCCTTTTCAACTTGGCGACCACGATCTCGACGTGCTGTTGGCCGCAGCCGGCCAGCAGGAATTCGCGCGTTTGCGGGTCGCGGTAGAAGCGCAGCGTCTGATCTTCTTCGAGGATCCGATGCACGGCCTGGCCCATGCGGTCTTCGTCGTTGCGCGACTTGGCCTCGATGGCGAAGGCGATTGACGGCTCCGCCAATCTTACCGGCGGATAGGCAATGCGGAAGCCCTTATCGGCGAGCGTATCGCCGGTCAGCGTATCCTTGAGCTTGGCGACCGCGCCGAGGTCTCCGGCGCGCAGTTCGGTAACCGGTTGCAGCGTCTTGCCCTGCGGGCTGGCAAGGTGCGCCAGGCGTTCGGTGGAGTTGCGCGTTTCGTTGGAAAGGTTGGCGTCGTTCTTCACCACGCCCGTCATCACTTTGAAATAGGTGATGCGGCCGGCGAAGGGATCTGCCGTAGTCTTGAAGACGAACAACGAGCAGGGGCCGCTATCGGAGATCTTGCGCGTGGATTCGACGCCGTCGACGATCGCCGTCACCGGCCCGAGATCGAGGGGCGACGGGAAGTATTCGGCGATGAAATCGGCGATCAAGCCGGTACCGGCGTTGTGCAGCGCCGAAGCGCACATCACTGGAAAGATCCGCAACTCGCGGATAGCCTTCCTCAGGCCGTCCTTAATATGCTCCACCGGCAGCGTGCCCTCGGCAAAGAACTCTTCGAGAAGCGCGTCGTCCACCTCTGCCACCATCTCCACCAGCGCCTCGTGCGCGGCCTTGGCGGCATCGGCCAGATTGGCGGGAATTTCGCCCTCCGTGCCCTTGCCGTCGCCGCCGTGCGCGAAGGTATAGGCTCTCATGGCGATCAGATCCACCACGCCGCTGAATTCGCGCTCAACGCCGATCGGGATCTGAATTGGCACCGCCGCCCGGCCGAAGATCTCCTGGACGCTATCGAGCGCGCGTTGAAAATCGGAGCGCTCGCGATCCAGCTTATTGATCACGATGGCGCGCGGCAGCCTGAATTCGTTAGCGAACGCCCAGACTTTCTCTGTCTGGACCTCGACGCCCGCTACGGCGTCCACCAGCACCAGCGCCGCTTCGGCCGCCACCAGGGCTGCGCGCGTATCGTTAATGAAGATGTTGTATCCCGGCGTATCGAGAATGTTGATCTTGGTTTTCTTCCACTCGGCTGAGGCGATGGCGGTGGAAATAGTGATTTTGCGCGAGATTTCCTCCTCGTCAAAATCGGTAATCGTGTTGCCTTCATCGACGCGGAGGAGGCGGTTGGTACTTCCGGCGGTGAAGAGCAACCCGGCGGTGAGCGACGTCTTGCCGGAATCGCCGTGGCCCACCACGCCGACGTTCCGGATGTCCCTGCTATCGTAGACTTTCACGGGTTGACTCCCTCAAGTAAAACGGAATAGTAACACGGGCGGCGGTCCGCAGTCCGGGCTAGAATAAAACGAAGAGAGGTGGCCAATGGCAGCGCTTCCGGACCTCATCACGGTGGAGCAGTTCCGGCAACTGCCGGAAGACGGCGAATTCGCCTGTGAATTGCATCACGGCGCGGTGGTTCGAATGACCCGGCCGAGGCTGGCTCATGCACGCTTACAGCGGCGGCTGGCGCGTCTGCTCGAAGCCGCATTGCCAAGCTACGAAATCGGAGTGGAATACGCGTTCCGGCCCCTGGCGGAATTCGATTTGCGGGCGGCGGACGTAGCGGCAGTCTCGGCCGCGCGTGCAGCCGCCGCCGATCCCGAGGACAATCTCCACGGCGCACCGGACCTGGTAATCGAGGTGAAATCGCCATCCAATACTCCCCGGAAACTGCAAGAGCCGGCTTCGCTTTGTCTGGCCAATGGCGCAATCGAGTTTTGGATTGTGGATCGCTCGCTGAAATCGATCACCGTGGTACAGCAAGACGGCTCGCGTGAGACTTATGGCGTCGATGCCACGATTTCCCTGGCGGCCTTCGGGGGCGCCAGCCTGGCGGTCAAGGCGGTCTTCGAATAGCACATGGCCGCATAAGTCACTGCTTAAGCCCTCGTCCGACAAGCCTGTGCGGGGACTCCACCTACACCTTGTTCACGGGACCCACGCTTCAGTCGAGTCTTTGGAAGCCACTGAACATATTGAAGATGAACAGTGATCCATCTTAGGAGTCAACGCTATGGCGAACAGCAAAGATGTCGTGGTCACCGGGGTCTCCACTGGAATTGGTTGGGGAACCACAAAGGTGCTTGTTTCAAAGGGATTTCGCGTGTTCGGTTCTGTACGCACGCAGGCTGACGCCGATCGTTTGCAAAGCGGGTTCGGTAACGGCTTCGTGCCTCTCATGATGGATATTACCGACGCCGACGCTGTACATCAAGCTGCCCAGAAGGTCGGCTCCCTGATAGGCGACAGGAATCTGGTTGGTCTGGTGAACAATGCAGGAATTGTGGTGAGTGGGCCACTGCTTTATCTGAGGCCCAGCGAGTACAGGCGGCAGTTGGATGTCAACATGATCTCCCCGCTTGTCGTAATCCAAGCCTTCGCTCCTCTTCTGGGAACGGATACGAAGAGGCAGGGTCCCACCGGCCGCATCGTGAACATCAGCTCTACCACCGCAAAAGTTGTTATCCCGCTTCTCGGTGCTTATAGCTCGTCCAAATGTGGCCTGGAAGGAATGTCGGACGCGCTGCGGCGAGAACTGATGTTATTTGGTATCGAAGTCGTAATCATTGAACCGGGCACGGTGAACACGGCGATGTACGACAAGGGCGAAAAAGAAGATCTGAGTGAATTCAAGCAGACCGAGTATTGGGAGGCGGTGCAGAAGTTCCAGAAGTTCATCGTCGACGAAGCCCGCAATAACGGCTTATCCCCCGAGCGTCTGGGCGAAGCCGTCCACGTGGCCCTCACCACGGCGAAACCGAAGGCACGCTACGCGGTCGTTCCGCAACGTTTCAAGAACTGGACGCTGCCCAGACTTCTTCCTGTGAGGATGCTCGACGCCCAACTCGCAAAACTGCTCGGACTCACGAAGCCGTAGCCAGCCTCGAACGGCGGGTTCTCACCTCTCATAACAAGTGCGCCGAGTTCGAAGGAAATGGATAAGATTAATCCCAACGCATCTCGCGCTTGGCGCCGCCACGCCATCTCTACCTCCATCTCCATCGCGCTCGTCCTCAGCCTGTCCACGCCCATGCGAATTCCTCTTGCGTGAGCGCAAGCGTCCGGCGCAGGGTTTGATGCGTGGCACACGCCGGCCGAACGGAACGGGTCGAGCGTCATCGGCTGCGCATCCGGATCGCTAACCGCCGCCGGTTCGACTTCCTCATCGGTCATCGACCGGAGCCGCGCCCAGTCAGTCTTGTCTGCAAGCGGCTTCGTGGAGCCGTCAGGCAGCGCCTGAACTACGGTTTCTCTACGGCGCGCCTCTCGTTCTCGTCATTCATACAAAAAACTTCTCAAGTGTTGGCTCGGATTGCCGATACGTGAAAAAGATGCACTTGACAACCGCCACTCCGGCGACGCTGCCGCGCCGAAAAGACGCCGCTGCCCAGCCTACCATTCGCGTCTCCCAAATCATCTCCGCCCTTTCCTACGCGCTCGACCTCACGGAGGGCAGGCCCATGGGACATTCGGTTCGGTCTTGCATGATCGGCATGCGAATAGCTGGCGAGATCGGTCTGAGCGTTGCCGAACAGAGCGACCTTTACTACGCCTTGCTGCTCAAGGACGCCGGATGCAGCAGCAACTCGTCCAAACTGTTCCATATCCTGAGCGCGGACGAGATTCGTGCCAAGCGGGACGTCAAACTGACAGACTGGACCCGCGTCGGCTGGGACAGCTTGCATTACGCTCTCACGCACGTGGCGACGGGAGCGCCATTCCTCGAACGCGTACGGACTTTGGTGCGCGTCGCCGCTAAGCAACAAACGGAATCGAGTGCGCTGGTGAAGATCCGGTGCGAAAGAGGCGCTTCGATCGCGCGCAAAATCGGGTTTCCAGAGCCGGTGGCGCAGGCCATTCACAGCCTGGACGAACATTGGAACGGCGGCGGGTACCCCGCAGGACTTCACCGCGAAGAAATCCCTCTGTTTGCCCGCATTATGAACCTGTCGCAGACGATCGAGGTTTTCCTGGTCAATCGCGGCAAGGAAGCGGCGATTGAGGTCGCACGCAAGCGCAGTGGGCGCTGGTTTGATCCGGAACTGGTTCGCGCCGCGGCGTCCCTGGCCAAGCGGGATTTGTTATGGCGCGGTTTGGACCAGGAGCAGACCATCGATCACGCCCTTGCGCTGGAGCCTGAAGAATGCCGCCTGCTGGCGAACGAAGAGACGATCGAGAATATCTGCCAGGCTTTTGCCGAGATTGTCGACGCCAAGTCTCCGTTTACCTACGGGCATTCCAATGGTGTGGCCGAAGCCGCGATCGGGATCTCACGCCAACTGGGAATGACCGGGGAAGACATCACGTTCATGCGGCGGGCGGCCCTTTTGCACGACGTCGGCAAGCTGGGCGTCTCCAACAGCATTTTGGAAAAACCCGGCGCGCTTACCGACGCCGAGTGGGCTGTGATCAAACTACATCCCTACTACTCGTTCGAAGTCCTCCGCCGCATTCCAGGCTTCGAAGTGATGAGCGTCACCGCCGGCGCGCACCACGAAAAGCTCAATGGCTCCGGCTATTTCCGTCAGTGGTCAGCGGATCAAATCTCCCTCGAAACGCGCATCCTCACGGTCGCCGACATTTTTGACGCTCTCGCGGCCAAGCGCCCGTATCGCGACGCGATGCCAATCGAGAAAGTCTTTGGAATCATGAAGAAGGACGCGCCCCTGGCAATCGACGCCCAATGCCTGGACGCGCTGATGATATACCACGCCAGGGAGCGGTCCAGCACTCAGAACCTGGCGCGGCTATCCGCCGGCGTCGGCACTAGCAGCGTGCAAATCTTATCGGAGGAAAAAAATGAAGCCGTCGTACCGGTTCGTTCAGTGTCTTGTCGTTAAGCTTCTTGTAGCCGTCGGCCTGGCCACCGTCGTTCACGCTCAGGGCTTTTATTGGAACACCGCCAGCGCCCGTTCCATGGCCCTTGGAGGGGTGTACCTTCCATCGCAGGGAGGAGTGATCGACTCGCTGACTGCAAATCCCGCCGGCTTGGTCATGGTTGGCGGCCGTACCGTCGACCTGAGCCTCACCAGTATTTTTGCGAGCGGTTCTTTTAGCAACTCGGTGAATACCAACGCGCCTCTCAACGATGCGCCGGGCGTGATTCCTTACGGCGCTTTCGGTATGCCCATCGCGCATTCCCGTTTCAGCATCGGTTTTGGGGTGGTGCCGGAGCTGGTCTCGGTCTCCAACTGGAATTACGTGGACGCTCCGGGAATCGCGGGCGCCAGTTACGGTCTCCAGAAGCAGAAATCCGCAATTCTGGCGGCGCGCGGGGTCGCGGGAGTGGGCTTTGCCTTGAGCAGGAAGGTCTCGGTGGGCGTGAGCGCCGGAGCGGTCTACAATTCCAATACTCTCGAAACGCCCTACGTCTTCCAGAGCAATCCGGCGCTTGCGGGGCTCAAGACCCTGTTAGACCTCCACACCAGGGGAGTGGGCTGGAACACCAGCGCAGGCTTGATCGCGAGTCCCACGGATCGTCTGCAATTCAACGTGGCGTGGAAATCGAGTACAACGATCGATAGCACCGGCGATGCCAACGGGAATATCGGCGTGCAGCTCACGGCGTTAGGCTTGGGGGCGGCCCGACCCGATTTCCACTACTCTGCGAGTGTCCAAACTGTGATGCCGCAATCCGTTCTGGCCGGCATGAACTGGCGCGCAAACGGGGGCTGGATTTTCGCCGTCCAAGCCGATTGGGTCAACTGGAAAGACGCCTTCAACAGCTTGCCGGTCTCGCTCACCAACGGCAACAATGCCGACATCAATGGATTGCTTGGCTCGAGCGCGATTTTCGATCGGGTCCCGCTCAACTGGAAGGATCAATACTCTTTCCGCGGCGGCGTGGAAAGGCTCCTGACGGAAGCCATTTCACTGCGCGCCGGATATGCTCACGCCAACAACCCGGTACCCGCGTCCACTCTGTCGCCGCTCACTGCGGCGATCATGACCAACCAGGTTTCGGCCGGCATCGGGTATCGCCTCGGCCGCTGGCGGTTCGACCTGGCCTATGGAATCGATCCTACGGCTCAGGAAAATGTCGCTAAGACCGCGTTGCTTTCCGGAGAGTATTCGAATAGTAAAGTCCGCATCGGAACGCAATCGACATCGCTCAACACGTCGTTCCGGTTCTAGCGTAGAGCCAGACACGAAGGATTGGGCGCGGCTCGATGACGGATGAGGACGTCGACGCGGCGGCTCTTAGACTGTCGCCGCGCCCGAATACGCTGGTAGGCTTGTTGGGAAGCTTTGGCTATTCGCGATTTATGCGCGGCGGAAGACCTGCGCCTGCACTCTGCGCGGCGTCGGGAAGGTGCCGGAAATGTGGTCCTGCCACGTCAGGCTCTCTTCATCCGCCAGGCACCAGAGTTGTCCCACAACGGTGCACAGGCTGAGGCACGATCCGGCGAAGCGCAGCACGCGTTGTTTGCGTTCGAGCGGGAATCCGTCAAATGTGGTCAAACGCAAACCGGTCCAGCGCATTCCGGCGGAATCGACGCCTAACAGCGCCCAGGTGAGCCCATAAGTGAAGCCCACCAGCACCAGCGCGCCGGCGAAAACCAGCAGGTTGATGCGATTCCAGGTGAATTCGCCGCCTATGGCGAAGAACGCCGCCAGGAACAGGGTGTATCCGATCAGCGCCATGGTCCAATCGAGCGCAGCGGCGACGGCGCGATGGACCGTTGTCGCCACCGGCGAGTCGCAGGATACTACGGCCTCAACGGTGGTGGTCAGGGTGCGCGGCGTGGCCGGCTGCGGCGGCATGAAGTCGAGCAGGAACTGACCTTCCGGCGCGCTGCGGCGGCGATTGGCCGTTCTGGGCCTGGCGGGAGTTTTGGACGCCGCCCGGTTTGCAGTGGTCTTCCGCAAAGTGGGCATCAGCGGAGCGTATTCCGCAAACTGGATCACGTTCGATTGGCGGTCTGGGAACAGCGGTTGTTGCACCGCGCGGACGATCGGCCGGCGCGCTTGCGAGGAATCGACCGCGGCAGCGCGCGCGGCGGGCTGGATTTTCGCGGCCAAGGCGCCTTCGGTGCGCACCATCGTGAAGTCGCCGTTCAGCGTATCGCCCGGCCTCCGCCCGCACTTGCGGCAGCGGTCCTCTTCATTGTTTCGCGATCCACAAAAACTGCACGTCATAACGGCACACCTGTTGCCGCCAAGGCCACCACCGGATGTGCTAACTTTGGCGTTTTATGCACTCCCCGCAAAGCTCCCTCCAATTTCTTAACACAACCAATGTGCGTTGTCACCAATATTCTTGGAGCGTTACGTATGTTTTCTCCCTTGGCGTACTATTGGCGGTGGTTTTAAGTCACACGGCAGTTGCCCAGCAAGTAGCCCCGCAAGCCGCGCAGCAAGTGGCCCCGCAAGCCGCGCAGCAACCTGCCGGAGTGACTCAGAGTGTCACTCAAAATACCCCGGCGCCAGGCACGCAAAATCCAGTCGCCGCTGGTTCGCCGCCAATACCCGATCACAAGAGCTTGCCCGTGAATGAGTGGTATGTCAAGTCGCTCTTCCAGGAGTCCGACGGGAAAGTTCACCATCTTCATGGCGGCGGCGTGGTTGAGAACAACGCCATGCTGATCAAGGCGGAGGAAATCGACTATGACGAAGAGACGGGCGTACTCACAGCCCGCGGCAACGTTTACTATCACGACTTCGACCACAACGAGCAGCTCTGGTGCGATGAGGTGGAATACAACACCGAGACTGAGATCGGCAGATTTTACGGCAACGTACGCGGCGAATCCATGCCCAAGGTGGTGGTGCGCAAAGGCATACTGACCGGCAACAGTCCATTTCACTTTGAGGGCGAGTGGGCCGAACGGCTGTGGGTCAAAGACGACCCCAAGTACATTTTGCACGACGGCTGGATAACCAATTGCAAAATGCCGAATCCGTGGTGGCACATGACGGCGCCGAAATTCGATATCATTCCCTACGACCGCGCTATTGGTTACCACAGTAAGTTCTTCTTGAAGAAGTTTCCCATCCTGATTTTCCCCATGCCCTTCTATCACTCGCTCAAGAAAGAGCCTCGCCACAGCGGCGTCCTGTTTCCGAACATCGTGCCGCGTTCGCAGCGCGGCTTTATGGTGGGTCTGGGGTATTACTGGGCCATCAACCGCAGTTACGATATCACTTACCGCTTTCTGGATTACAACACTAACGCCTTCGGCCACCATGTGGATTTTCGCGGCAAGCCATGGAAGGGCGCCGACTTCGACTTTATCCTGATGGGAATGCAGGATGAAGGCGGCGCGCCCGGGACCGGAACTCCGGCGGTGAGCGGCGAGCCAGGCAGTGGAACTCCCAACCAGCGCTACAGCGGCGTGAATCTATACTTCACGGGCAAGGCCGACCTGGGCAACGGATGGACCGCGAATAGTCTGGTGGATTACGTTTCTTCTTTCCGGTTCCAGCAGGAATGGGCGGAATCTTACAACGACGCCATAGGCGCGGAACACCACGCTGTGGCGTACCTCAACAAGGATTTCTCGAATTACACGTTCGACTTCGTTTTTTCGCGCACCATAAACTACCAGAATCAGGAAATACAGATCAATAATCCCACGCCTCCGGGCACGGAAGTTTCTTATAGTTATGTCCGCGACGCGGTAATCCTCCACAAGCTGCCGGAAGCCGATTTCAGCGGCCGCAACCGGCGCATCTGGAAGAAGTTTCCGGTGTGGTTTTCGTTCGACTCGTCGGCGGGCTTGTACTACCGGCTGGAACCGATCTTCGAGAATACATCCACTCTGGTCAATACTTTTCAAACCAGTCAATTCAGTCCGCGGGTTCGTTTCGCGCCGCGCGTCTCGAGTGTGCTGCATTTGCTGGGAATCGATTTCACTCCCAGCCTGGGCCTCGACGAAACATGGTATGGCCAAAGCCAGAACGTTCAACTGGATCCTACCTATAACCAACTCTTCTATCACGTGCAGAACTCCAGCATTACCCGGAACGCGCACGATTTCACGCTGGATATCGCGCTGCCTATGCTCGAGCGGGTGTATAACAAGAAGACGATTTTCGGAGACAAGCTCAAACATGTAATCGAGCCCCGGATAACTTACAAGTATCTCAGCGGCATCGGAGCCGATTTCAACCGCTTCATCCGCTTCGACGAAACCGATTTGCTGGCCAACACCAATGAGGTGACGCTCTCGTTGACGAACCGGATATATGCCAAGCGCGGCACTACTGTGCAGGAGATCTTCACCTGGGAGTTGATGCAGAAGCGCTATTTCAACCCCACCTTCGGCGGCGCGCTGCTGGCCGGGCAGCGCAACGTATTCGAGGCCACCGCGGACGTGACCGCGTACGCGTTTCTGACCGGGCCGCGAACCTATTCGCCGGTGGCGTCGATTCTGCGCGCCAGCCCCATCAACGGAGTTACTATTCAATGGCAGGCCGACTACGACCCGCTGTATCACCGCATCGTGGATAGCTCGGTTGAAGTGGGTTACCGATGGAAGAAAATCTACCACATCAGCGCCGCCGATAACGAAGTCCACAGCAATCCGCTGCTGACTCCCTATGCAGATCAGTACCGCGTCGACGCGGGCATCGGCGACGCCCAACACCGTGGATGGAACGCTCAGGGCAGCGTGGCATACGACATCCGGCAGAATCAATTGCAGTACGCGGCCATGCAGGTCACCTACAACACCGATTGCTGCGGGTTCAACGTGGAATACCGGCGCATCAACGCCGGTTTGAGGGACGAATCCCAAATCTCATGGTCGTTCGCGATCGCCAACGTGGGGACCTTCGGAACGCTGAAAAAACAGGACCGGTTGTTCTAGCCGGGGCAGGCCGGGGTCCACTCGGTTAACACTACCGGAATAACCAAAGACATCTTGAGCGCCGCTTCCCGCCGTGGCACCTTCAAGTAGTGCCTGATAGAAAGCGAGCAGCGTTGATGGAGACCCAGCTTCACGAAGACAGAATCATCACAAACGGCGAGCGCGAACGGCGGATCAAGCGGCGTTTTCACATCGCGGAGGATGTGCGCTACAAGATGCTTTATGGCCAGCGCCTCGCGGAAACCGGTTCGGGAAAGACCATGAACATCTCCAGCGGGGGCATCTGGTTCACCACCGAGGCAATGCTCACCTCGGGCATGCCGATTGAGATCTCGATGACGTGGCCGGTACTTCTGAACGATTCCTGTCCTATGAAACTGATGATCTACGGATGCGTTGTGAGAAGCAACGACAAGAGCGCCGCCGTGGCCATCGAACGCTACGAATTCCGCACCCAGGGGCGGTCCCTGCAGGCGCAGCCAGGCGCGGTCGTGAGCTCGGCATTAGAACAGCGCGTACACGCCTGACGCGAGCCAGTCGGCTTTGGCCCCCCAACTGCTAGTAACAGGTGGGGAGAACGTCATGCTCTGGACGATATTTGTGATTTTGTTGGTGTTGTGGCTGTTAGGAGTAGTATCCGCTTACACGCTTGGCGGCTTCATCCACATTCTACTGATTGTGGCGATCGCCATCTTGTGTATTCAGTTGATTTCGGGACGGCGCGCAGTTTAGTCCTCAAGATCACGCGGTCACGGTTCGGCGTCTTATCAAGGGACAGGCCTCCCGGCCTGTCCTACAATTCGCACCCCAATCGGCTTGCCTGAGGGCACGTCGTCGAGCTCGAGAATGCCGGTGGGGTCGGTGGCGAATTCGGCCATCTCTTCATCGTCCACTTCCACTTCATAGATTCGCTTCGGCTCCAACCCCACGATGAACACCGGCTGCGCTTCTTCCAGATTGACTTGAAACTTGCCCGCGTTCTTGCCGAAGCAGATTACTGCCTCGGTCAATTCCATCTGGCCAGGTGGGCTTTGCGGATCGATCATAGTTACACGGCCGTCGCTGAACCGCTGCATTACGCCGTCGAAATGACCGAACCATTCGGCAGAATCTTCCCAGTTAGAGCGTATAAAAAGGCGACCGAACTCCGGCGCGTAGAATACCAGCGGCACGTGGTAGTAACTCAAGCCCGGCTGATAAGGGTTCGCCCAGAGGAATTCGTAAGGCGTGCCGAAGGCCGAGCGCATCAGGTATTTATCGTGCATCAGCCAGCCTTGCAGCACCTGGGTCTCGGGGGCGTTGGCGTCGTAAGCCACCATGGCGAGCTCGGCTGCGCGGGAAAGGGCGGCCAACTGCAGATCCGGCTCGCCGGCCTTGCTCTCGGCGCCGATGAAATAGTCGTTCTCCGGCGCCTGGTAGGCCGCGGGATAGTAGCTGAGCAGGTGCTCGATGGGATACTCCTTGAAGAAGCGCGGATTGCTTTCGCGCAGATCGATCTTGACGTTATCCTGGATGGCGTGCAGCAGCTCGTAGAGCGCAAAGGCGTCGTCGCGGGAGACGATGTGCCGCCCATCCTTCAGCGCGGACGCAATCTTCCCGTCCCACCATTGGCGGATTAGCCGATCGAGCTCGCGCGGCGGGGTATCGGGGAAATCGTCGAAGAGCGCCACGGCGGCCAGCGCGCGCGACCGGGCGGCGCTCATGCCGGCATCGGCGGCGGACTCGGTCATGCGCCGGGAGAGGCGCGCGGCGAAATTCTGCCGCTCCGCGTCGCCGAGCAGATCCTGGCACCAATCGTAGACCAGCGCCATTTGACGCAGATCGGCTTCGGGACCGAGCGCCCAGGCGATGGCTTTGAGTCCCGCAGCCTTGTCGCCGGCCACCTGGTAATACAGGGCGCCCGCGAACCCGGGCTCAGGCATGGCAGCGCCGCCGGCCATCAGCGCTTCGAACTGCTGCCAGCGAAGCGAGACGCGCTCCCGCTCGCGGCGAAGCAGGCGCAGGCGGCCGGGCCGCAAGAAGAGGCGCGGGTGCGCAGTGGAGACCACGATGGGGTCGGCGGCAGGCGCCGCGGATTGAACCTGCGGCGTAGATTGGACTTGCCCCGGGGCTAGCGCCGCAGCGCAGACTGCAAGAACCAAAACGGCCTTCATGGAACTGATTGTGTCATAGGGACACACGGGGCGCCCAGCGCTGCTCACAACGGTAGCCGAATTATGCAGAAGATATATGATTTTAAATGACTTGTCTCCATTGACACTTGGCGCTGCGATTGCTATTTCTAGTTGTGAATCGACGCAGTAGCCTCTTAAATCTGCCCTCTGCTGCAATTAGGCAGGAGGAAGAGGAGTGAGCCGAATTGACAGCGTGCTTGCGGGAGCCGATGTTGCAGGATTGAAGCTTACTCGTCTTCCTTTGTTGGTTGTATGCAGAGGGGTTTTTTGTACTGGAAGGCTTTCATACTTACTGGTTTTATACGATCTCTCCGGAGGATCTAGGTAGCGGTAGTTGTTTGGTCGTTTCTGGTCAGGAAGTTTGGACGCGGAACTGACCAGGGGCGTACGAGTCTTAATATCATAACCAGACAGCCCGACGCCGGGTCCCAGCCCAAACCCAGGGCGAGCCGCATCGGATTGAGTCCCGAAGGTCTTGGGGCCGGTCCGATGCGGTTTTTTCTTGTGGGACAGGCCTCCTGGCCGGTCGCGACCCATACAACAACCTAACAAGAATCGGGTAGGAGGGGCCTGCCGGTCCTCACACAATCGTCCCTCACGCAATCGTTCCTCACACGACAACGGAAGAAGACAGGCCGGGAGGCCTGGCCTACTTCACTGGAAGGATAATGGTCTGCGGCGAACCGCCTGCTGTTTGCGAAGGCGAAGTCTGGCCGCCGATCGCAATCGTGATCGGCTGATTGCCCGCGCTGAGTCCCGAGGGCACATACACGTTGACCTGGTACAGGCCGACGAAGCCCGGAGAGAGACCGCTGAAGATCACTTGCGCCGGCTGCCCGCCGATAGTTACCACGGGCGTCGTAGTGGTGGCCGAGATCGAAGTTCCCGAGGCTGGCGAGCCGCTGGGCTGTTGATTCGTGACCGGGCCCAGGCCGTTGCAATAGAGAACGATTGCCTGCCCGGGCACGGCGGGGTTGCCGGATGTGATGAGATTGTTATTCTGATCCTGCGCGATAGCCACGTTGCCGCTAAGGAAGAAGCCCGGCGAAGTACTGGATAACGGAATGGTCACCACGTTCCCCCAGAAGCCTTCATCCACGTCGACCTTCATCTGCACGGAGGATTGGCCGGCCAGTTCCCAGGGGACCCAGACGTTGACCTGCGTCGGGCTCACGAAGTCGATGTATCCGGGAACGCTGATGCCGGCCGATGGCACATCGAAGCTGACGGTGGTGAAATCGATTTGTAGAGGCAGGCTGCCATCGGTCGGAGAGTTCTGTGCGTTGGCCGAATCGTAAGTCAGATTGTTATAGATGGCGTAGTTACTGAGCGCCGTGGTATCCAGTAGATTGGTTCCGAAGATCGCGACATAAGATCCCGGAGAGATCTGGCTCTGGAAGGTGGCATCGTTGAGTATGCCGGCCGTGGTAATAGTGGGCTGCGACGAGGTTGCCGAGATGAAGGCCTGGCCCTGGAACGTCTCCCCCGCCGCCGTTATATTGATTATCGGGGAACTCGGCGTCGAGCCAAGAGTGACCTCCGCGTAAGCGAAACCGTACTGGTCGGTGGGGCAGCTGACGGACGATGTGGAACTGGCCGGCGTGCAGGCCGGCTCGCCGTTGCCATAACTCAAGAAAGTCAAGCTGCCTCGCGAGGGGAGGGAAAACACCACGGGCGTGTTCGCGATGGGAACTCCATACTCATCGATGACCTGTACCACCAGGCTTCCGCCATCTTGCCCGGTATAACCGCCAACCTCCGAGCCGAGTGGATTGACATTCGCGAAATCGAGCAGGCCATCGCCCACCAGAAGCATATAAGGGATTCGCATGGAAGCGCTCGATCCGCTCAAAACCACCGCGCCCGAGTATTCGCCGGCCACCGGCACTTTTCCGGTGACGCTCACTGTCAGTGTGGCCGAAGCGCCCGCCGCCAGCGAAAGGCTCGATGGCGAGGCCGTGAAGGTGGTTCCGGAAACGGTGGTGTTAGGCGCCACCGTGACCGCGAGCGTCTCCGGGCCCGATCCGAAATTCGTCACGGTGAAACTCTTCGCCGCCGGCAGGGCCCCGCCGCTGGTCGCATAGCCAAAGGATGCCGTCGCCGGAGAGGCCGAAATGGTGGCGGTAATGGCCGCATTGGCGTCCAGTTGGCCGGCGCCCATCCATTCCACGTCCACTGGGTCTCCAAAATCGTCGGTTGTTATATTCTGCGCGGCCGAATTCACTATGGCGGATTTGATCTGCGCCGGCGTCAGGTTCGGATGCGCCTGCTTCACCAGCGCGGCAGCGCCGGCCACGATAGGCGTGGCTAAGCTGGTGCCGTCCACCGCCATGTACCGGTCCGAGCTGAACAGCGATTCGTCGCTAATGCTCGGCGCTGGATCGTAACTCTGCGCCGCGGTATACATGCCGCTGGCGAAGATCGCAGCTGGATCGACGCCGCCGATGGCTACCAGATCGGGCTTGATCAGCCCTTCGGGCGTGGGTCCGAACGAGGAATAGCTGGCTAACTCGTTGGTAGTGATGGGAGGGCTGATCTCGTTATCTGAACTGTAGGCGGCGATAGTCTGCTCGATTCCGTTGTAGTCGATGGTGACAGGCTGGCCGGAGTTCGAATCGATATAACTCTTCAAGTTCAGTCCGTCGCTGTTTGAAACCATCACCGTGGGCCCGATGAAATCGGTGCTGATACCGCCCGGGGCGACCAGCGCGGAAGAGTCGGCCATGTAGAAAACAATGCCTACGGCGCCGGCAGTTTGGGCGTTGACCGCCTTTATATCGAACGTGCATGTGCCGCGTTCGATCAGGACTGTATAGCCGAGCAGAGATCCCGCCGGCAACGCCGAGCATGCCAAGCCGCTATCGCCCGTCGCCGTGACATCGATCATAGGAGCGGACATCGCCGCATACGAAAAGGGAGTGGAATCTCCCGCTAAGGCGACGATGCCTTTAAGACTCGAAGCGGCGCCGGACGAATTGATGCTGACGCTGGGATTGAAGACGTGCGAATTGGTGCTGGCGCCGACCGTGATCACCGAAGGCGCAATCCCCGGAGTGGAGATGGAGTTGAAATACGGGTAATTTTCGCCCAGATCGAACGTATCGTCGCCGTCGTTGCCCGCCGCCACCACGACTACGGTTTTCTGTGCGGCGGCTTCATACGCCGAAGCCACCGGGTCGTTGGCCGCGCTGGTGGTCGCGATGGCGCCGAAGGAGAGGCTGATCACGTCCATGCCGTCGGCAACGGCATCGGACACGGCTGATATCAAGACGTCGTCCGTGGGGCCGTCGTTCACGCCCGGAGATCCCTGGATCTTGTAATTGCCGAGGAACGCTTTCGGGGCCATACCGGTGAAGCTGACGGCTCCGCCGGTTGTGCTTGCGGCGGCGCCTGAATTGGTGAACCCGGCCGCGCAGGAGGCTGTCGCCGTCCCATGGCCGAAGCGGTCCCGAGGGGTGTAATCGTCCGGGTCCGATTGTGGCGCCGGATTGCTCGGGTTGGTGACAAAATCCAGTGCAAGCTGCCGTATGTAGCTGCGGGCGACGATTACCTTATTAGTTGCGTACGCGCAGTCCGCGGGATACCCGGTAGTGCATTTGGGAAAACCGGAAGGGGTAGTCAGGGAAGGATCCTGGAATGCCGGATGCGTTTGATCGATTCCGGTGTCGATAATGCCGATCTTCAATCCCGCGCCGGCATTGGAGAGGCCGCCTACCGAATTCCAGGCCAGCGTGCCGTTCAAGTTCGTGATCGCGCGATTCAGCGCAAGCTTGAAGCGTCGCATCTGCGTAACCGAAGTCACGCCCGGCAGGCTCTTGAGGCCGGCCGCCTGATCCGCCGATGCTGTGACAAAAAGCGCATTCAACAAATCGGTAACGGACCCGGTGACGCGCATGCCGCGCGATTCAATCTCTGAGGTGAGACTGGTCTGCTTGGCTTTGATCTGCTGCCGGTAAACGTCCGCGGTCGACGTTTGCATGTCTTCCCGCGAGGCGAAACGCGAAGCAACCGGCGGGTCCGCCAGGACAACCGTATAACGGTTAGGAACAAACACGGGGACGTGGCGGCTCGGGGTTTGGGCGAGGCCCGGCAAAGTTCCAAAAATAATCGATAAAATGGCGGACTGGAATATACGACGCCTGGTGGCATTCGACATGTGTTTCTTGACGAGATTCATATCGCTCCGGTTTCTATGAAGATCTCTTAACCTAACATGCGGACGAAGTTCGGGGACGAAACGTGCAGATTCATATCTACTTCTAACACTGGTTTCGCGTTTTGGGCGCGAACTGTTTTGGCGCGAAATAAGGAGAGGCGCTTCCGATAAATTGGTAAAGGTATTTCTCAATGCGACGGCGCGGGATTGCAGTTCATTTGGCGCCGCTGTCTCGCCGCACCAGATCGCCGATGGCCGACACGAGCTTTCCGATGCGTTCGTCCAAGTTGGCGCTGAGAGCGGCGATCCGGGCGTCGGTTTCGCGGAAGCCCTCTTTCATGTCCTGCCCGACTTGCTGGAATCGCTCGTCCGTCTTCGATTGCGCCTCGATCAGGACGACTAAAGCGTCGTCGAGTTTCTCTTGTTTTTTCGCCAGTGCTTCGATGGCCTTCCAGGCTCGGCTCTCGCTTTTCTCCAACTGCTCCACGCGCGCGCTCCTCCAGTCGCTTCCATCGCGCGCCGAGCACTTTTTCCACCCGACGGCGTCCCGTCCGCCACAAGCCGCGCATGTCGTCGAGGAGCCGATTGATTGCGTCGAGCGGCGGCCGGTTCCCCTTTGATGCCGGAAAGCGAGGCGGCGCATCTTGTGTTGACGCAGCCTTGCATCATGCGGCTTTGGGTCTGGTGAAACTACCCAATAAAAATTTTCGCCTCCAGGCCTTGAGTTCCAGCGCATCGACTTTTCTTTCGAGCGCGGAAAACCTCGTTTCGAGGGCGAGCAATCGATCTTCGATCCGCCCTAGCTAGCCGGGCCGAGATGTCGTCCAGGCGGCGGTTGTTGCTGGAGATCAAGGCCCAGACAGTGCCCAGGATCGTGATCATTATCGGGAGCGAAACCTGGAAGAAAGGCTGATCAAGCATTGTGACCAATGTACTTTATCGGCTCTGGTATCATCCCCATCATAACCCTTCAGGGGAAGGCTCGGATGCTCTTTCCGGCCCGCAACCGCCCAGCGCTAGAGGGCAGACGGAGAAGCGCCTCCGCCTTCTTTCACTGGCAACTCCATCTCGACTTCTAAGCCCGGTTTCGCGTTCTTGGCGCGGATGCATCCTTTATGTAGCTCAATGGCCCGTCGCGCAATGGATAATCCTAGACCAATGCCACCGCTGGCGCGGTCGCGGTCGGTCTCTACCCGATAGAAGGCGTCGAAGAGCCTGGGCAGAGCCTCTTCGGGAACGCCCGGGCCGTAGTCGCGCACGTCCACAATGGCTTTGCCGTTGTTGCGGGCCAGGCGCACTTCCACGTCGGATTCGCGCGGCGAATAGCGTATCGCGTTGCGGATCACGTTTTCTACGGCGCGCCGCAACAGCTCGGGGTCGCCAGCAACGGTGACCGCCTCGCGGGGTTGATACTGCAGGCCGCAGCCGCGCGCCGAGGCTTCAATACGCGAATCGTCCACCAGCTGCTGCACTAATCGATCGAGACGGATGGGGTCGCGCCGCAGCGAATCGGGGTCGCCCTCGGCGCGGGTCACCTGCAGAAGCTGGCCCACCAGCGCGTTGAGGCGGTCCGACTCCTTTTGAATACGGTTCAGGGCGGATTCGGTATCGTCGCCGCTGCGCGCCAGCTCCACAGCCACGCCCAGCCGCGCCAGAGGCGAGCGCAATTCGTGAGAAATATCGAGCAGCAGGCGGCGTTCGGCGGCCAACAGGGTCTCAATGCGTCCGGCCATGCGGTCGAACGCGCCCGCCAACTGTCCCAACTCGTCGCGGCGCGTGGAATTGACGCGCGCCGAAAGATCGCCGTGCCCGAAGCGCTCCACCGCCTTTTGCAGCGCGCGCACGGGGCTGGTGAGGTGCAGCGCCAGCCAATAGCAGAGCAAGAGCGTGGCGCCCAGCCAGAAAATATGCTCCGGCGTCAGGAACCATGAGCTGACTCGCGGCCGCGGCGCGATGGAGATGAACCAGTAGCGTCCATCCTCGGCGGCGCGGGCGGCCATGGTGTCTCCCAGGAATTGCAGCGTCGGGGGCTGGCGAAATTTCCGAATCATATCCAGCCGATTCTGCCCGGTGAGAAGGTCGCGCCCGTTTTCGTCGGCAAGGATGCCCTGGATTCCATAAATCCGCTGCAAATTATCCATGAACGCCTGGAGCGCGGGAAGGCCGCCGTTCTCATAAGCCGCGCGGGCTTCCTCCATCTCGAACGTCATACGGCGCGCAGCCGGAGCTTCGGCATCGGTGACGTTCTGGTTCACGTTGATTGCGGAAATGAAGGCCGACCCCACCACGGTGATGGCCACGGTACACCAGAACCAGAGCAGAATCTTGGCGAAAAGCGAATTCATTCCGGCGCCGAATCCTCGGGCGTGCGCGCCAACTGATACCCCACGCCGCGGATGGTCTTGATGATCGATTCGCCCCGTTCCAGCTTCTTGCGCAAGTGACTGATGTGCATGTCGATGGAGCGGTCGAACGGCGTGGCCTTGCGGTTGTAGAAATTCTCCATCAGCGCGTCGCGCGACAGCACACGGCCGGCGGAGCGCATCAGCATTTCGAGAATATCGAACTCGAACGTGGTCAACTCAATGGGCTTGCCGCCGGAGTATACCTCGCGGTTAGCCGGGTCGAGGACGATGCCGTTAACTTCGATCCGGCCGGCCGGCGCCGCGGGACGCGCTTCGTAACGCCGCAAAATGGCGCGGATGCGCGCGGCCAGCTCGCGCGGGTTAAAGGGCTTGGCCAGGTAATCGTCGGCGCCGATTTCGAGACCGACGATGCGGTCCACGTCCTCGCCGCGGGCAGTGAGCATGATGACCGGCACTTTGCTGTGGGTGCGAAGGCGGCGGAGGATCTCAAATCCGTCGATGCCGGGCAGCATGACGTCGAGTACCACCAGATCGACGCCGGGCTGACCCGCCCGTTCCAGGCCGCGGTTGCCTTCGTGTTCGCACTCCACTGTGAAGCCTTCGCGTTTGAGGAACTCACCGAGCAGAGCGCACAGCTCCGCGTCGTCGTCGATCAACAAGAGGTGCACGGCTAAAACTTAACACAGAAGTCCGGGCCGCACATAAGCTCACTCCTCGGGAAGGTAGAAGCTGGGACGTTCGACGCAGAGACGCTGAGACACAGAGATCGGCGCTGAGAAGCATTTAAGAGTTTTCTCTGCGCTTCCTCTGCGTCTCAGCGTCTCTGCGTCGAAAACACACTCCCCATTTCAACGCCGAATTCGCCAATCCGCACAATTCTGCAAAAAACAATTCACAATGGGAATGTTTTCTGTTATGCTGTTATCGCTCTGGTAATTTCACCTCCGCGCGAGGAACTATGGAGACAGCCGCACAAGGCATTTTGACTCGCGACGAAATGGAGAGCAGGCGCCTGTTAGCCGCACAGGACCTGCAAAACGGGCTAACTCAGTCCCAAATCGCACGCAAATTTGGGGTGAGCCGGACTACGGCATCGCGCTGGCATGGCGCGCTGCACCGTAAGGGCGTGGAGTCGCTTCGCAAGCGTCGAGCTACCGGCCGGCCCAGCCGCCTCAACCTGGAACAGCAAGAGGGCGTTACGGAAATCTTCCGCGCCGGCGCCCAAGCCGCTGGTTTCGCCGACGACCGTTGGACCACCGCGCGTTTCGCGTCCGCCATCGATAAGCGCTATGGCATCCGATACGATCCGGACCATGTGGGCCGCATTATGCGCCAGCTTGGCCTGCGTTCCCGACACCATGTCGCCCAGTGCCCCGCACCCGAGGTCATCTACGCTTCGCCGGCCGCATTGACAGCGGCGGCCGCGGCGGAGCAGTCGGCGGCTTAGCAAATTCGCCGGCCATCGCGGAGTCTCTGCGCCGGGGGAATGTGGTGCGCGCTAATGCGGTGTGCGCCAGTGAGTAGCGGAAGCGAACGCGTTCACACGATTGTGAACGCCGCACGCAGAAGTGCGTGCGCCACGATTGCATGGCATAACGGTTGGAGCTAGCGAGCGGCTATTATGTAGCGGCCGCTGGTGGTGCGGTCTATGAAGTAACTGGCGATTCGATCGCCGTGTAGAACGACGATCCCGTCGGTCGCGCCCAGATAGACAACTTCGCCGGCTTGGGTGATCGACATAGCGATCGAGGTAACAATGTCGGGTATGGCAAAGCTTCGCACCTGAGCGGTTTCGCGATCCCACCGCAACAGGCCTCCGGAACTGTTTCCATACTCGCCGCGCCGGTAAAGCGCCAACCAGACGCAGTCGGCTTTCACCAGAATCGCGGATACCGACCAGCGCTGAATCTCGGGCGGGGAATAGAGGCGGTAAGTCGCGGTGGCAGCGTCGAAATATCCAAATCCGCCTACGCCGGTCAACCCCTCGCTGTTGTAGAAAGTCTTGCCGAACCAGAGACGGCCGCCCTCCAATTGGTACGGACCTATCTCCTCGTTCCTCTCCGCCTGGTCGGGCCGGGCAAAGCTCTTGACGTCGTCTGGACGAGCCTCCTGCCACGTGCGAAGGTCCGATTGGGGCAGCGGATAAGATTTTTGATTCGGGCCGGGACGTTCTACGATCAGCGTATATTCGGAGCCGTAACGGTTCTTTTCCTTGGATAGCCGGAAGCGTTGGCCGGGTCCGAAGCCGCCGACGGAATCGGGTGGAGAAGCGGGCGTGTGGAAGATTTGGTCTCCAATGCGCGATTCCTCCATGGGGACTTGCGACAGCACGCGTCTGGCTTCCGCGGCAGGCGCCACACGAAGCGCGGCCGTCGCCCGGTCCACGTCCACAAGCAGCAATTGCTGGTTGTTGGCCATCACGAAGCGCGGACCGCCGGCGCCGCCTAACACCTGTGCGGTCCAGTAAGGTGGATAAGCGAAGTAGCTCACTACGGCCTTTGCGCGGATATCGTAGACGAATTTCCGATTCTCATAGGTGGCCCATTTCTCGCCGACGCACGACAGCACTAACTCTTGCACGGTCATGCGCTCGATGCTTGTAGAGCAATCGTCGTTGGGGCCGGGTTCGATGGCGAGTTGGTGAACGCGACCCGGATCTGACCTGGACTGAAGAAACAGCCCGAGACGGTCTTGCAGCGACCACCAATAGCGGGCGCCGGGGCGGTCGCCCTGAGGCTGGCGCGAAGCTATCGCTAATACCAGATCCAACCGGTCGTCCGCCGGCATTCGCTTCACGATCGCGGCATTCGCGATTGCCGGGGCGGCGCGCCGGAGGGCGGCGATTACGGCGCCGTCAGCCACGGTTGGCTCCGCCGCCCGGAGAAAAGTTATGACGAGCAGGCAGGCCAGCGGCGCACGGCGAAGCAGTCTATCCATGACGTCCTGTCAAGGCAATTCAGGGTCCGCTCTTGGGGCTATTTGGTTTGAGCGGGAGCGGCGTCTTGAGCGTGTTTGGTCCGCACGGGCCGTGGGGCGGCAGCCACAGAGTTGAGGCCGGGAGTGAGCCCGTTTGGAGACCGGACGCCCCGCTGCGCTACATCGACAAATATCACAGCGGAATGTTGCCGTGCTTCTTGCGCGGCATGGTGTCCACTTTGTTTTCGAGCATGCGCAGCGCGCGGATGACCCGCGGCCGTGTCTCGTGCGGCTCGATCACGTCATCGATATAGCCGCGCTCGGCAGCTACGAACGGATTGGCGAAGCGCTCGCGGAACTCCTCCGTCTTCTGGCGGCGAATCGTCTCCTGGGCTTCCTGGTCAGCCGCAGCGGCTAGCTCGCGGCGGTAGACAATGTTCACGGCGCCTTCGGGCCCCATCACGGCAATCTCCGCGCTGGGCCATGCCAGGTTGATATCCGTGCGAATGTGCTTCGACCCCATCACGCAGTACGCGCCGCCGTAGGCTTTTCGCGTGATCACCGTGATCTTGGGCACGGTGGCTTCGGCGTAGGCGTAGAGCAGTTTGGCGCCGTGGCGAATGATGCCGCCGAACTCCTGTTCGGTGCCGGGCAGGAAACCGGGGACGTCTTCAAACGTCAGGATCGGAATGTTGAAAGCGTCGCAAAAACGCACGAAGCGAGCGCCCTTCACCGATGAATTGATATCCAGGCATCCGGCCAGATACGCGGGCTGATTGGCGACAATGCCAACCGAGCGGCCATCCATGTGGGCGAAGCCGACCACGATATTCGGCGCCCAATGCTCGTGAACCTCGAAGAACTCGCCGTCGTCGGCGACGCGGTGGATCACGTCCTTGATGTCGTACGGCTGGTTCGATTCCGGCGGTACGACGGTATCGAGCGCCGCGTCCATGCGGTCGATGGGGTCGGACGTGACGCGGCGCGGCGCGTCTTCGCGATTGTTCTGCGGCAGGTAGCCGAGCAGCTCGCGGATCATGCGCAGGCACTCGGCGTCGCCGGCCGCGCTGAAGTGGCCCACGCCGCTGATGGAATTGTGAGTGGCGGCGCCGCCCAGTTTCTCCTTGGTGACATCCTCGTGCGTGACGGTCTTGATGACGTCGGGACCGGTGACGAACATGTAGCTGGTCTGGTCCACCATGAAGACGAAATCGGTGATGGCGGGCGAATAGACGGCGCCGCCGGCGCAGGGGCCCATGATGGCGGAAATCTGCGGCACCACGCCGCTGGCGAGCGTGTTGCGCAGGAAAATATCGGCATAGCCGGCCAGCGAGACGACGCCTTCCTGGATGCGCGCGCCGCCGGAATCATTGAGGCCGATCACAGGCGCGCCGGTCTTCAAGGCGAGGTCCATGATCTTGCAGATTTTCAGCGCGTTGGATTCGGAAAGCGAGCCGCCGAAGACGGTGAAATCCTGCGCGAAGACGTAAACCAGGCGGCCGTTGATGCGGCCGTGGCCGGTGACGAAGCCATCGCCGGGGACGTTCTGATCCTCCATGCCGAAATCGCGGCAGCGGTGGGTGACCAGCTTGTCGAGCTCTTCGAAAGAGTTTTCGTCCAGCAGCAGATCGATGCGCTCGCGCACCGAGAGCTTTCCTTCTTTGTGCTGGCGCTCGCGGCGTTCGCTTCCGCCGCCCTGTTCGGCCGCCAGGTGGCGGCGGCGCAGTTCCTCAAGCCGGTTCATCGGCACTATTGTAGCGGGGTGGCATGCCGTCCTTTCGACGCAGAGACGCTGAGGAACTCAGGGAAAACTGAAAGAGATTGAATTTTTGAATTCTTCTCTGCGCTTATCTCTGCGCCTCAGCGTCTCTGCGTCGAAGTCCTGGCGCTGGTTACAAGCGAATCTGCGGCGCGGGGATCAGCTCGAAGCGGCCATCGGGCAGCAACTGGTATTTGTGGCCGCGCCAGACGATTGTGTTGCCGAAGAAACCGCCGATCCATACGCCGAAGCTCAGCATGTCCTGCACCGGCAGCATCCACCAAGAGCGGCGCGTCAAAGGGTCGCGCAACACCGGACCGGCGGTGGCACATACCGAGGCGAAGCGGAGCACCGCAGCCGCGACAGCTATCGGCCACAATGCGGGCGCGGCTACCCATGCCAACAGCGCCAAAGGCAGTGGATGCGTGAACACCTGGCCGATATATCCCCACGGGCGGGAACGCCGCGTGCTGCGCGCCCAACGCAGGCGGTGACGGATGTTGGCTTGCAAACGCTGCGCGCCAATGCGGTGCTCGATCACGTACGACGAAAGAATCACGCCGCAGCCGCATTCGGCCGCCAGCTTGCCCATGACGAAATCTTCCGCTAGAAAATCCTTGACCGCGTCGAAGCCGCCTATGCTGGCCAGCGTTTCGCGCCGCGCTGCGATGGTTGGGCCGATGGCGAACTTCATGCCGTCGAGCATGCGCGCCATCAGCACGCCCCCGATGAATTCCGTATTCAGGCCCAGGGCTTCGAGCACGCTCCAGAAACTGTGGCCGGGCACGGCCCGATACGGACAAGTCGCCAGGCCGGTGTGCGGATTTTGAAACTCGCCGGCGAACACAGAGAGCATCTCCGGAGTGACCCGCGTATCGCTATCCGCCATCACAAGCAAGCTGTGGCGTGCAACGGCGAGCATGGCATCCAGGCTGAAAACTTTGGCGTTCGCATACAGCGGCTCGCCGGTGACGATCAGGCGCGCGGGGACGTGCGGATACCTGGCGCACAGACGCTCCACCACCTCGGCGGCCGGATCTTTGGACGCGCGCACCGCGAAGAGAATCTCGAATTGCGCGTAGTCCTGCTCGAAGAACGTACGAAGGTTCTCTTCGAGCCCGTCATCCACACCTGAAAGCGGTTTTAGAATACTGACCGGGGGTCCATCTTTCACCCTAAGAGGACGAACGCTGCGATAACGCAAAGCAGCGATCACGGTCATGGCACAGTACGCAGCCGAGCCTGCGACCAGCGCCAGGAACAACAACAAAAGCAACTGAGATAGACTCTAACATCCGTGTCAACCCGCTGGAGGGATCTTTCGTACAATGAGCGCCCCCGCCCGGGCTTATGCCACCATATGAAGTGATGGCAATCGCAACTTTATCGGAATTCCGTAATGAACCTTACGCCGACTTCTCAGACCCCGCCAACCGGCGCGGCATGGAGACGGCGCTTCAGACAGTCCGCGCAGAATTCGGACGCGAGTACCCGCTGCGCATGGGCGGCGAATCGATTTTCACCGGCGACAAGTTGACGTCGCTCAACCCCTCGAACACGAAAGAAGTGGTGGGAGTGCACCACAAGGCCACGACCGATCTGGCGAAGCGCGCGGTGGAAGAGGCGCACGCGTACTTTCCGCAGTGGAGCCGCACGCCCGCCACCGAGCGCATCCGCATGCTGCTGGACGTGGCGCGGATTATTCGTATCCGCAAATTCGAGTTCAACGCATGGCTGGTGAGCGAGGCGGGTAAGACGTGGCCAGAGGCGGAAGGCGAGACGGCGGAAGCCATCGATTTTTGCGAATACTACGCGCGCGAGATGGCGCGCCTGGCCTCGCCGCAGCCCACGGTGCAATTGGCCGGCGAGCGCGACGAGATGATCTACATTCCGCTGGGCGTGGGCGTGGTGATTCCGCCATGGAATTTCCCGCTGGCGATTCTGGCGGGCATGACTGCGGCGACGCTGGTGACGGGCAACACAGCTATCATCAAACCGTCAAGCGAAACGCCCACCATCGCCGCGAAGTTCGCCGAAGTGCTGCTGGAAGCCGGCTTCCCCGAGCGCGCGTTCACCCTGCTCACGGGCAGTGGAGCGGCCGTGGGAGACGTGTTGGTGGAGCATCCGAAGACGCGCTTCGTTGCCTTCACCGGGTCGCGCGACGTCGGTCTGCGCATCAATGAGCTGGCGGCGAAAACGCAGCCCGGGCAGATCTGGATCAAGCGCGTGGTGGCGGAAATGGGCGGCAAGGACGCGATTGTGGTGGATGCGAATTGCGATCTGGAAAAGGCCGTCGACGGCGTGCTGGCCTCGGCGTTCGGCTATCAGGGCCAGAAGTGCTCGGCGTGTTCCAGAGCCATTGTGGATGCAAAGATCTACGACGAGTTTTTGGAAAAGCTCACGGTCAAGGCGAAGGGCCTGAAGACGGGACCGGCCGACGACCCATCGAACTACATGGGCCCGGTGATCAGCGAGGGCGCGCGCAAGACCATTCTGAACTACATCGAGACCGGCAAGCAGGAAGGCCGCCTGGTGGTCGGCGATGGCGCGGCGCCGGAGGGCGGCTATTTCGTCCCTCCCACGATCATCGCGGATGTGGATTCGAAGGCGCGAATTTTCCAGGAAGAGATCTTCGGCCCGGTGCTGGCGGTGACGAAATCCGATAACTTCGGGCACGGCCTGGATCTGGCGAACGATACGCAATATGGATTGACGGGCGCCGTGTTTTCCAACGATCCGCAGCATCTGAAGGACGCCAAGGAGCGCTTCCATGTGGGCAACCTTTACCTGAACCGTAAGTGTACGGGAGCGATGGTGGGCGCGCATCCGTTTGGCGGATTCAACATGTCGGGGACCGATTCGAAGGCCGGCGGGCCGGATTATCTGCTGTTGTTTTTGCAGGGGAAATCGGTGGCGACCAGATTGTAGGGCGGACGGGCGAAATCGATGATTCCACGCCCGCCCGTGGTAGAATTTAATTGCGGTTGAGAGGGCTGCCAACGCGGTCCGCTGGGTGAAAGCCCACTCGGCTGCATTTTTTATGTACCTTCTGTATCTTGACGATGCGGGCTCGCCCGGCAACGCCGCAGAAGCGTACTTTGTTCTCGGTGGCGTCTGCGTCTTTGAGGCGCAGGTCGACTGGTTCAGTCGAGAGCTCGACAAACTGGCCGCGCCGTATAATGCTGCCGCCCCTGAAGACATTGAATTCCACGCGTCGGAGGTGTTCTCGCGCCGCGTGGCCCCTTGGAACAAATTGAGCTGCGATGAGGCGCGCGGAACGCTCAAATCCGTCCTTCAAGTGGTGAATAACAGCTACAACACGACCTGTCTTCTTTGCTTGCGCGATCGAGAAGAAAGCATATCCTGGCCTCGATCCGGTCGAAATGGCATTCGAAGATCTGTGCAGGAGATTCGATCTCTTTCTCACACGCCTGAAATCAGTGGGCGACACCCAGCGCGGGATGATTATTCTCGACAAGACGACACGTGAGACGTCGCTGCAGAAGCTCAGTCGCGAGTTCCGCAAGGTTGGCACGCAATGGGGATCTCTGAAGAACATCGCCGATACCCCGTTCTTCGTGGACTCGCGTGCTTCGCGTCTTGTGCAGATTGCGGATCATGTCGCCTATTCGGTTTTCCGCCGCTACAACTCAGGCGACGCGCAGTACCTCGATATAATCGCTCATCGTTTCGATGCGGTCGACAGCGTCATTCATGGTCTTGTGCACAAGCACACGGAACGACACGCCTGCACTTGTCCCGCGTGTCTTAGCAGACGGCTTACCACTGGCCGGGGCGAACCAACGAACAGATAAGCTCGGGAAGAGTTTTCAAA
>JBEKNN010000013.1:0-65750 GCA_049522755.1 Bryobacteraceae bacterium
GCCTGCGTTGGAGGAACGCAAGTATCGGGCTGCGCTGATGCGGCTGCGCGATGCTCGGCTTATTCTGACGACGGACCCTGGGCAGCCGATCGATTGCCATCCGCTGGTCCGCGAGCACTTCGCGGAGGAGGCGACTCGCGAGGGCCACGCGCGGCTCTATGAGCACTACAAGAAGCACGCGCCGCAATTGCCTGACACGATGGAAGAGATGATGCCGCTCTTTTACGCCCTCTATCATGGCTGCCAGGCGGGCCGGCACCAAGCGGTGCTCGACGAGGTCTACTATGGCCGCATCCGCCGCGGCGACCAAGCCTATCTGTTGAGGAAGCTTGGTGCGTTCGGAACCAACCTTTCGCTGCTCGCCAACTTCTTTGAGACGCCGTGGATTCAGCCGGTCGCCACCCTGTCGCTGGACTATCCAGCGTGGGTGGTCAGCAATGCTGGGTTCGCTCTTCGCGCCGTTGGCCGGTTGGCGGACGCCGTCGAGCCGATGCGGGCTGGAGCCGAAGCCGCCGTGAAGTCGGTGGACTGGAAGAGCGCAGCATCCCGTTACGGCAACCTCAGCGAACTGCACCTCACCCTGGGCAGCGTAGAGGAAGCGGTTGCCGCGGCCCGGCAAGCGGTCGTTTTCGCAGACCGCAGTGGCGACGGATTTCAGAGGGAGAGCAAACGTACTGCCCTCGCCGACGCCCTCCATCAATCCGGCGATCTCGCAGAGGCCGTGCGCCTATTCGCCGAAGCCGAACGGCTCCGAGTGGAGCGTCAACCCGAATTCCCGATCCTCTCCTCAGTCCCAGGCTATTGCTACTGTGATATCCTCCTCGGACAACGCCAGACCGCGGCAGTCCTCCACCGGGCTTCCCAAACCCTCGAATGGGCTAAACGGCGTCGGGATCTTCTCGACATCGGCCTCGACCACCTTTCGCTCGGCCGCGCCCACCCTTCCGGCTCCGACGAAGCCGCTTACCACCTCAACCAAGCTGTCGACTTCATTCGCCGGTCAGGACAGCTCGACGACCTTCCACGCGCACTCCTCGCCCGCGGCACACCTCACGATCTCGACGAAGTCTTTCGCATCGCCACCCGCTCCGGCATGCGGCTGCACCTCGCCGACTACCACCTCGCCTGCGGGAATCTCGCGGAGGCCGAACGCCTGATCAACGAAACCGGCTACCATCGCCGCGATGGCGAGTTGGAGAAGCTGCGGAAGCGCCTGGCAGAGTCGCGCGCGTAGGGAGCCGTGGAAGAGGCAGTTGGCAGGCGGAAGCGCCTGCCCCACGCTGAGCCGAGGTGGGGCAGGCGCTTCCGCCTGCCAACTGCAACGCCCCACGGTAGAATAGGGGTGTGATCCATCGGTATGTCCTTCATAATGACGCGATCTGCGATGCGGCCGATTTGACGCTATCGCCGGGACAGGTGGGGCTGCTGGCCGGGTGGGGCGTCTTCACCACGATGCGCGTAGCCGATGGCGTCCTCTTCGCGTTCGAACGCCACTGGGCGCGCATGAAGCGCGATGCCACCGCGATGCACGTCCCGCTGCCGGAGGATTCCGAGGCGGTGCGCCGTAAGCTGGTCGAGCTGGTCGAGGCCAATGATGCTCTCAACTGTACGCTGCGCCTTGTCGTGGTGCGCAATGGCGGCGGCATGTGGGCGGGGCCGTCCAATGGGCGCGAGGGCGACGTGATCGCGCTGACGGCGACGTCGAAAGACTGGGGCGAGGGCGTCAAACTTGCCTACCAGGAGAATGGGCGCCATGCGGCGTGTCCGTTTGCGGGGACCAAGATACTTTCGTGGGCCGCGAATCTGACGTGGCTGGAATCGGCGCAGTGGCGCGGCTTCGACGAAGTGATTCTGCTCAATGAGCGCGGCGAGGTGGCGGAGTGCACGTCGGCGAACATCTTCATCGCGAATGGGAATGAGGTTTGGACGCCGCCGCTGACGTCGGGATGCCTGCCGGGGATTACGCGCGAGCTGTTGCTGAGCGATGCGCAGGCGCCGGGCATCCACGTCAGCGCGAAGGCATTCACGCCGGCGGATCTGGAAGCGGCGGACGAGGTGTTTATCACTTCTACGACGCGCGAGCTGCTGCCGGTGCTGCAAGTGGAAGGCAAGAAGGTGGGGCGCTGCGATAGCGCGCGGCGGGCGCTGGCGGCGGTGTTTCGGGAGTACGTCCGCAACTATGTCGCGGAGCGCCGGGAAGCGTTGACGCGCGGCTAGCAGCTAGAGCTGGCGGTTGCCCCTGGTGGGTGGCCTTTGTGCCGTGGCGCACGCACTCGTGCGTGCCGCGTTCACACTCGTGTGAACGCGTTCCGTGGTGGTCCAATTCTGCCATCCCCCAAAAAACCCGTTCACAGCACTTTCCACTATATTTTCCGCCCCTTTTTAGGCCCTTTTCAAGCACTTACGCCTCACCGCTCCCTTGCAGCCCCAGAAACCCCTGCTAGTGTCGAATCGAGAGAGGCTTTATATGCCATCACCGAATTCGCAAAAATCTACCAGACCGAACACCACCGGGACCCCAACCACATCCCGCTGCAACGCCGCGAAGCACGGCGGCGTCGCCGCTACCCAGATCATGTTCGACGAATCCGCCGAAGATCTCGCCGGGCTCGCTGCCGAGTATCACCAACACCACAACCCCGCCGACCCCGGCCAGCGTTTCCTGGTCGACACGCTCGTCAACAACGAATGGCGCATCCGCCGTCTGCGCCGCGCCGACGCCGAGCTCTGGGATCACGCCACCAATATCTTCATGGCCGCCAACACCGAAGTCCCGGCCTGCACTTCCGGCGACGCCTTCGCTACAGCCGCCCCCACCTTCCAAGCCAAAGTGGGGCAGGCGCTTTCGCCTGCCAACCCCGATGCACTGCCGCAGCCCCCGCCACCCGAAACCGCCCCCGCTCCCGCCGCCACTACCCCGCAACCCGAACAATCTAAACCCAGTTCCACGAAATTGGGTTCGTTCCGTCAAAATCCGAAAACCCCGCCTGCCGCAGCCTCAAAACCACCCGCTGCGCCGCCGCCCGCCGGCCCGCTTGCCAGCCAGTCCGCCCCAGAGCCCGTCCCAGACCCCGATGGAAGCAATTGACACCGCCTTGCGCACGAATCAAATCGGCTGGCAGTATTATGCGAAGCCGCAGCCGGAATCGCATCTTTCAAAGCGGCACAAAACAAAAGCGCCTCCCACGGTACGGGAGGCGCTCTTGCAATAGATAGACGGCCGGTTAGAAAGTGAACCTGCCCGTTACCACCAGGATGCGTCCGGAAACCAGCGAGGCGCTCTGAAACGAGCCGTAGGCGCTGGTGGTCGGCCCCACATCGGTGGTGGCGGTGCCCATCGTCGCACCCGCCGTCACGGAAGCCGACGGGCTGCCGAAGTTCGGGTGATTCAAAGTATTGTAGGCCTGGGCGCCGAACTCGAATGCGTACTTCTCTTTGACGTAGAATTTCTTGCTGAGCTGCGTATCGATATCGAAGTAGCCGGGGCCGCGGAAGACGCCGGGGCCGGTCTCGCCGAAATTCATCTGGATGGGCGTCGCAACGCCCGAGGTCGAATTGTACGTCATGAACTGGCTGGCGGTGAAGCACGGCGGAGTGGGGCTGCCGACCACCGCGGTGCAGTTCGACTGGATGTTGGGGTCGATGACGGTGGCCAGCGGCGTCCCGCCGGTCCCGCCGCCGGAATTGATTTGCGCGTCGATCTTGCTGTCGGACGACGAGAAGGGGAAGCCCGTATAGAAATAGAACTTCATGCCGAGCGTCCACCCGCCGAGAGCCGCCTTGAGGATGGGGTTCGCGAACTTGTGAGGCTCGTTCCAGATAAGATCGCTAACAATGGTATGACGCGAGTCGAAGCTCTGGTTGCCGTAGCCGAAGTTCAGGTTGTACGGGTTATCCACCGCGCTGAGGCCGAGAGCGTGCGACCACGTCCAGCCCACCTGGCCCTGGAAGCCCCACCTCATGGAGTGGCGGAGCTGGACCGTCATGGCGTCGTAGTTGGAGTAGCCCGCCGTCAACACCTGGGTCACGGTCAGGAACCGGGGATCGGGTGCAGCCGTGGGCAGGCCGCCGAAGCTGGTGCCGTAATACTTGTTCGTGCCGTTGGTCAGCAGCAGGTAGGCGTTGGCCCAGGTGTTGCTGAGCGGCTGATCGAAGCCGTGATTGCCGGTGTAGGTCACAGCCAGGACGTCGTGCGGGTCGAGGGTGCGTTCGATTTCGGCGCTCCACTCGGTGGTCCGCGGCGGCGTGAAATTGTTGGGTGGCGAATAATAGGCGGGCAGCGCGTATGGAATCGGGGACAAAGCCGCCACGATCTGGGTGTAATTGTAGCCCTTGGAGAATCCGGAGGTGAAGATGTTGTAGGCATCGTACGCCTGCGCGGCCGAGCTGTTGGGATCGCTGGGCAGTCCCACTTCGCCGAATTTGACGGTCGGAGTGAATTTGCTGGGAGCATTGCCAAATACGTTGGCCGCCGTACTCCCTGAGAACAGAGTGGCGAACAGTCCGATGCCGCCGCGAACCACGGTCTTCGAGTCCAGCTTCCAGGCAAAACCGAAGCGCGGTTCGGGAACGATGGATACCAGGCTCTGGTATTCGTTGTGCAATCCGGTGGTGATGGTCTGGTTGTACGGAACGTTGGCTCCGCCCACGTAGCCCGGCGTGCCGAATTGGGTGTTCATGCGGGCGAAGCAATTGTCGAGACAGGCCGGGTCGGCATCGTGCTCGATGCGGAAGCCCAGCGTGAGCGTGACGTTGCGGCGAACCTTCCATTCATCCTGCACGTAAGCGCCCAGGGAAGCCATGCGGATGTGGGCGGCTAGAATATCCGGGAAGCTCTGGCTGAAAGAGTCGCCCAGGCCCGTGGCGTTGATCTGGCCGGTCGTAAAATCGGTCAGATCCGAGAAACTGTAGGTACCCTTGTAAGCGCCGCTGGCAATGCTGGTATCGGTAATCTTATCGAACCGGTAGTTGATGCCGCCCTTAAAGGTGTGCTTGCCATGGATCCACGTGAGATCGTCCACCAGCTGCGCTTGGCCCACGTTGCGGCCGTTGGGGAAGCCGGCGCCGACGCTGGTCCAGCCGGCGTCGCCCACGCTGATGGTCTCCGGCATCAGGGCGGTGGTCTTGGCGAAATCGGCTACGCCGAAAATCGCCGTGTACCAGGAGGCGGAGGCGATGAAGTTATTCACCAGGGTGGGCGAGATGACGAAGGTATACGTCAACTGGCCCTGATCGGATGGCTGGTTGCTCTGCGAATTGAAAGCCGGGTTGATGAAGCTCGGGCCGGTGGCTTGCAGGCCCCAATCGTAGTTGTAGCGCAGGGCCAGCTTCTGTCTGTCGCTGATATTGTAGTCGCCGCGAACCGTGACCAGGCTCTCGGTGTTCGTCTCGCTGGCGTTTTCCGCGAAGGCGTAGGTGCAAGGCACGTTGACGCCGAAAATCCCACCGCCAGGGGCGGCGATATTGGCGTTCCAGAAGGTGCCGATGCCGCAGCCCAGATGAAGGTTGGAATCCTGCAGGGGACCGTTGCCGTTGGTTTCCGGGACGGCGTTCTTGGCGCCGGCTGCGCCGTTCCACAGCGCGAACGCGTCGTTATATAGAGGCAAGGCAGCCGCGTCGACGTGCGCCAGGGTATAGGTTTGCATTTGCGGAGAAGGCATTTTCACAATGCCGGAAGTGGGCAGGGCGTAATCCAGGCTCTCGTAGTTAACGAAGAAGAACAGCTTGTTCTTCTTGATGGGGCCGCCGAAGGAACCTCCGTAGTTATGCGAATCGGAGCGCGGTTCCTGCAGGCCCACCCGGTTGTTGAAAAAATCGTTGGCGTTGAAGATCTTGTCGTTGTAGTTGTGGAACAGGTTGCCGTGGAAGCCGTTGGTGCCGGTCTTCCCCACGTAGTTCACCTGCGCGCCGGACATGCGGCCGTAGTCGGCGCTGAACGCATTTACCACGACGGAAGCCTCGGCAACTTCATTAGAGCCGAGAAGGTTGTTGCTGGGGCCGGAGTTGTTGATATTGAGGTAGGGGTCCATGTCGTCGGCGCCGTTGAGGGTGAATAAATTGGCGGCTCCGGGAATGCCGTTGGTGATGAAAGTGTCGGAACCCTTGCCTTGGATGACCCCGGGAACGGTATAAGCGATGGTAGTGATATCGCCGCCGCCGGCCGGCAACACCATCACCTGCTGGGTGGTGAATCCGGATGCCTGGTTGGCATTTTCCGTCTGGAGAATGGCGGCCGTGGCCTGTACCTCGACCACTTGCTGCGCGCCTTGCACCTCCAATTTGAGGTTGATGGCGCTTTCCTGACCCAACAGGAGCGTGAACTTTTCCGTGTTCGATTTCAAGCCGGGCGCTTCGGCCGTCACCGTGTAATCGCCGGGCTGCATTAGCGAAAAGCGATATTGGCCGCTGGAATTGGCGACCGCCGAATGGCTCTCGTTGGTGTCGGTGAAACGGGCGGTGACTTTCGCGCCGGGCACCACCGAGCCGGTGGAATCGGTTACCGTGCCGACAATGTCGCCGGTGGTCATGGTTTGGCTGAATGCGGCCGGCGCCCACATTAGGGTAAGCGCGGCGAAAAGGCAGGCTGTCGCAGCATAACGAAGCCCGCGGCGTTTTGTATTCCCCATATTTTTTGGACCCCTCTAAAACGGAACTCCGTTAAGACTCGTAGCGATTCCGCTGAATTTGCTCTGGTATAGCAGACTTCATGCCCAAAAGCAAGAGTCAGGTGTCGTCGAGAAGTCGCGGGGCTCAAGAGGTTCGGGTGATTAAGCGTCGCCGAGGTCGTCGAAGTTGTAGCTCGAATCGTTTTGGGGAAATTCGGCCGCCGACCGGGCAGTTCACGCCTGCAAGACCGTGAAAGTTAAGAAGGGACGCGTGACGCCTGACGTAAAACAAAAGCGCCCCTCCGATCGGAGAGGCGCTTGAGGTAGACAGCAGTTATTCAGAAGCTGAACTTCACCGTAATTATCATTCCAGGTTCGGAAACCAGCGTGAGCGAACTCTAGAACGAAAACGTGCCGGTGAGAACTATCAGGCGTCCTGAAACCGCAGCGCCTTGGCCCGTGCCATAAATGCTGGTAGGGGGGCCGAGAGTGCTGGTGATTTCTCCGAACGAGCCCGAGCTAAGGGTTCCCGAAGGGTTAGCGAAGTTCGGATGGTTCAGCACGTTATAGGCCTGCATGCCGAAGACAAACTTATACCTCTCCTTGATGGCGAAGCCGCGCTGCAGGGTCATGTCGATATCGAAGTAGCCGGGGCCGCGGAAACTGTCGGGTGCGGTGTTGCCCCAGTCGGTCTGGATCGGGGCCGAGATGCCTGAGTTGGGATAAGTCGCAAAGTCGGACTTTGCCATGCAAGGCTGGCCGATCGAGTTGCTTGAGTTGCAATGCATGCCGAAGGCGGTCGGAACCACCAGATCCGCCAACGGGGTAAGCACTCCCGTAGAGTTGACGTCGGTTGCGATCTTGCTGTCGGTCACGCTGAAGGGAGCGCCACTGTAGATGTAGGCCTTGAGACCAACGGTCCAGCCTTTGATCAACCCGTTCACAACCTTGCTCGATGTCTTGAAGGGCTGGTTCCACAGCAGATCGGCCGCTGCCTGACTCCGGTTGTCGAACCCGAGGCTGCCATAGCTGTTGCTGAGGTTATAGGGGTTGTAGTAGCTTTGGCTGGTGCTAGTGCTCACGTCGCCCAACGCATGGCTCCAGGTGTAGTGGAACTGGGCCGATAACCCGTAGCTGAACATATGCCGTATTTGAAAGGTCAGGGCGTTGTAATTGCTGATGCCGTTGGTGTAGGTCTGGGTCACCGTGACGAAGCGCCCGTCGGGCGCGGCCGTGGGCAACCCCCCGTACGGGCCCCCGTAATTCTTGGTGCTGGTGGCACTGGCGTACATATTGAGGTTGTTCGTCTCGGGCAGATCGTAGCCGTGGTTGCCCACATAGGAGACTGTGAACATGTTGTGAGCCGTCAACTCCTGCTGGATCTCGGCGCTCCACTCAAGGGTATGGGGGGCCAGATACGTGGAAGGGAAGGATTGGATGCTGGGCGTGCTAAACGTAGCCGGCTTTACCGCGGTCTGGATCTGCGCCAGAGTGGCGCCTGCGTTAAACGCGCTCTCAAATGCGTTCGCCGAAACCTGGGCAGTGTAGGCGGAACTGGATGGATCGGTAATCACTCCGACCGTTCCGGAGGTCAACCCGGACGGAGCGAACTTGTTCGGCACCTGGTTGGCCAACGTTCCGCCGATGCCGTCGGTGTAATTCGTCGAAAACAGTCCGATACCCCCGCGGATGACGGTTTTATTGTTCCCAAACGGGGGCTTGTAGGCAATCCCCAAGCGAGGCTGCGGAATGGGACCTTCCGCGTTATAGAAGAGATTCGAGGTCTTCGTGAGGGTCGTGTTGTAGGGAATGTTGACGCCGCCCTGATAGCTGGGTGAATCGAACGGCACGTTCGTCAACACAAAGCATTTTTCGATGCAGGTGGGGTTGAAGTCCTCTTCGACGCGCACTCCATAGGTCAGCTTCAGATTCTTGGTGACGGCCCATTCGTCCGAGAGGTAGAAGTCGGACGAGGGAAACCGGAAATGCAGCGCCCCATAAAGCGGGAAAGACTGGGTGAAGTTGCTCAGCCCGTTTCCATTGAAGTTCAGAGTGCCATTCGCGAAGTCCGACAAATCGCCCAGGCTGTAGGCGCCCAAAAACGCTCCGGAGGCGATGCTGGTATAAGTGTACTGGTCGTAGCGGGCGTTCACGCCGGCCTTGATCGTGTGGGTCCCCTTGTTCCAGGAAAAGTCGTCGTTGATTTGGAAATGGCCGACGTTTCTGCCGTTGGGAAACGCTCCCGCGCCCACCGTGGCAAAGCCGCCGCCGTTGGCGCCGCCCTCGGTGATGGCGATCGAGTCGGGCATTAGCGCCTGTGTTTTGCTGAAGTCCTGCACGCCGAACAGAGCCGTGTACCACAGGTACGAGGCGTTGAACGTGTTAACGACCGTCGGGGTGATCACCCAGGTATGCGAAAGGCTTCCCTGGCTGGACGGCTGATGGCTGACGGAGTTATACAGCGGATTGATAGGGCTGGTCCCGGTGGCCTGAACGCCAGTATCGTAGTAGAAGCGAAGCGAAAGTTTTTGGCTGTTCGAGAGGTTAAAGTCAAGCCGGATGGTATTCAGCTGTTCGGTATTGATTTCGGTATCGTTGATGCCGAAGGCCACGGCGCAAGGGGTATTTAAGCCAAATGTCCCGCCGGTTCCGGTGGGAGTGTTGTTGAAGGTGTTGATGCCGCATCCCAGGTGGTTATTACCATCTTGCAACAGGCCGCCACCGTTGGTCACCGGGACCGCGCGGTTGATTCCCGGCGAGCCGGCAATCAGCTTGAAATAGTCCTGATACAGGGGAAGTTCGGCGGCGCCGACATGCGCCAGGGTGTATGTCTCAAGTTGCGGCGACGGAAGTGAAACCACGCCGGCCGCTGGAAGAACGTAGCGCAGGTTTTCATTGTCGTAGAAGAAGAATATCTTGTTCTTCCAGACCGGTCCGCCGATCCGCCCTCCGAACTGATGGGCATCCGACCTGCCTCTGGGGGTGCCTGAGGAGTTGTTAAAGAAGGAGTTCGCGTTGAGCTTTTCAAAGTTGTAGTTGTAGAACAGATTTCCGTGAAACTGATTAGCGCCGGACATGCCGACCATGTTGACCTGCGCGCCTGCCATGCGCCCGTACTGTGGGCTATAGGCATTCATCACCACTGCCACTTCACCCACTGCGTTGGCGCCCAGCAGGTTGTTGCTGGCGCCCGAGTTGTTGAGATTGTTGGCGGGGTCGTTCTGGTCCATGCCGTCGAGAGTAAAAAGGATGGTGGAGCCTACAATGCCGTTGACGTTCATATTGCCGGAGCCGCCGGTGACATTCACACGAATGCCGGGATCGGTCATGGCCAGGGTTGTGAGATCGCCGCCCGGCATGGGGAGATTGTCCACCTGAGCCTTGTTGAAGTTGGTCTCGAGATTGGCGTTTTCCGTCTGCAGGATCGCCGCGTTCGCGGTGACTTCCACAGTGGTAGACGTTCCCTGCGGATTCATCGTGACGTTTACTTCCTGCGCCTGACCTACCAGCAGCGTCACCTTTAGCAGATTCGACTTCAGCCCCTTGGCGTCGGCAGAGATTTCGTAATCGCCGGGCTTCATCAGCGGAAAGCGATACTGGCCTTCGGCGTTCGTGGTCTCCGTTCTCGATTCGCCCGATTCCAGGGACTTGATGGTCACCTTGGCGCCTGGAACAACGGCGCCGGAAGTGTCGCTCACCACGCCGACCGCGTCGGCGGTGGTGATGGTCTGGCTAAAAGCGAGAGGCGTTATTAGGGACGCCAACGCTAGAAACAATACTGCGAAAAGAGTGATGCGTAAACGATTCATAGAACGGACTCCCCTTAGTTGAGTTAATATCTGGAACCTCGCCACGGCCGCGCAAACAGGGCGAGCCGGGATTTTCCGTTTTGGCCTTAGTTGAGCGTAGCTATCGCGAGCATAGCTAGCGCGCTCGGGACAACAGCGCCTCTGGCGTATTTGACAAGGCGGGCGGTGTCGCCCGATGTGAGGGTTTGACTGAATGGGACTGCCGCAGACAATACCGTAGGTGCGGCGAAAATGCAGCCCGCCGCGAACGAGCGGCTCCCGGTGTCGGTGAAACGGGCGGTGACTTTCGCGCCGGTGGTCATGGTTTGGCTGAATGCGGCCGGCGCCCACATTAGGGTAAGCGCGGAGAAAAGGCAGACTGTCGCAGCATGGCGAAGCCCGCGGCGTTTTGTATCCCTCATAGTTTTTGGACCCTCTAAAACGGAACTCCGTAAAGACTCGTAGCGATTTCCTGAATTTGCTTTGGTATAGCAGACTTCATACCCAAAAAGCAAGAGTCCTGGTCGGCGGCGGTCGGGCGGCGCGGCGGCGGCGCCGGTCTCAGCCGTAAACTTTGCCTGCCAGAACGGAGGAGCGAGTAGATCGTTTGATCGTTCCGCTACTATGGAAATCGAAGAGCGGAGATCCGCAACAAAACATGACTGAACTGAAATCCCTATCGCCCGAAATTCTCCTTCACATCGCGAAATCCCTCAGCGTCCCCATGAAAGGACTCGTCGCAACTATCGAGCTGCTCGACGAAGGCGGCTCCGTCCCCTTCATCGCGCGCTATCGCAAGGAGGCCACCGGCAATCTCGATGAAGTGCAAATCCGCGCCATCGAAGAGCAGTTGCTCTATTTCCGCGAGCTTCAGGACCGCAAGGCAAGCATCCTGGCGTCGATTCAGGAGCAAGGCAAGCTGACCGGCGAGCTGAAAGCGCGTATTGAAGCGACGCTCGAGAAGAGCGAGCTCGAAGACCTGTACTTACCGTTCAAACCCAAGCGCCGCACCAAAGCCACCATCGCCCGCGAGAAAGGGTTCGACCCGCTCGCCCAATATTTGTGGGCTCAACAACCCACCGGCACGCCTCTCGAAGCCTACGCCGAGACGTTCGGCAATGCCGCCGAAGCCCTCGAAGGCGCCCGCCATATCGTTGCGGAGATGATCTCCGAAGACGCCGCCATCCGCCAATCCCTGCGCCGCATCATGTTCGACGAAGGCGTCATCGTAAGCCACAAGAACGAGGGCGCGCCCGACGAGCAAGAGAAGTTCAAGATGTACTACGACTACCGCGAGCCCGTGAAGTCCATACCGTCGCACCGCATGCTGGCCATTCGCCGCGGCGAAACCGAAAGCGTGCTCCACTTCATCATCGAGCTCGATCCGCTGCGTCCTACCCGCGAAATCGCAAGCAAGGTGCACAAACAGGAAGGCGACTGGACGCCGCATCTCGCCTTGGCCGTCGATGACGCGTGGAAGCGCCTGCTCAACGCCTCCATCCAAGGCGAAACGCGCTTGTATTTGAAGCAGAACGCCGATACCGAGGCCATCAAAGTATTTCGCGACAACCTGCAAAACGTCCTGCTCGCCCCGCCCGCCGGACAACTCGCCGTCCTGGGCATCGACCCCGGGATTCGCACCGGCTGCAAAATTGCCGTGGTCGATGAGACCGGCAAGTTTCTCGCGCACGACGTCATCTATCCGCATCAACCGAAGAACGACGTCATAGGCGCTGCGCGTACTCTCAAAACTCTCATCGCCAAACACGGCGTGAAAGCCATCGCCATTGGCAACGGCACTGCATCGCGCGAAACCGAATCGCTGGTCCGCGATTTTCTCAAGTCGGAAGGCCGTCTCGATCTCTTCACCGTCACTGTCAACGAATCCGGCGCGTCCATCTACTCCGCGTCGGACATCGCTCGCCAGGAATTTCCAGATCTCGACCTCACCGTGCGCGGGGCCATCTCCATCGCCCGCCGTTTGCAGGACCCTCTGGCCGAGCTCGTAAAGCTCGATCCAAAATCGATCGGTGTCGGCCAGTATCAACACGACGTCGACCAGCGCCAGTTGAACAAATCCCTCGAAGCGGGCATCGAAAGCTGTGTCAACCGGGTCGGCGTCGATCTCAATACCGCCAGTTGGGCTTTGCTCCGCTACGTCGCCGGCATCACCGAACGCACCGCGCAGAGAATCGTCCAGTTCCGCGATGAGAACGGCAAATTCCGTTCCCGCGTGCAGCTTGCCGCAGTCCCCGGCGTCGGTCCCAAAACGTTCGAGCAAGCGGCGGGATTCTTGAGAATCCGCGGCGGCGAAAATGTTCTTGACGCTACCGGCGTCCATCCGGAATCCTACGCGGTCGTCGAACAGATCGCAGCCAGGCTCAACGTTCCGGTAGGGCAATTGATCGAAAAACCGGAATTACTGGGCAAAGTCGACAAGGCCGCGGGCGCATACACGCTCAACGACATTCTCGAAGAACTGAAAAAACCCGGCCGCGATCCGCGCGACAAATTTGTTGCGCCCAGTTTCAAGGACGACGTAAAGGAAATCGCCGACCTCAAACCCGGCATGAAGCTCGAAGGCGTGGTCACCAACGTCACCAGGTTCGGGGCCTTCGTCGATATCGGCGTCCATCAGGATGGTCTCGTGCATATCAGCGAGTTATCGAACCGCTATATTCAGGACGCCAATGAAGTGGTGAAGGTCGGCCAGATCGTCAAGGTTCAGGTGGTCAGCGCCGAAGCGAAAACCAAGCGCATCGCGCTCTCGATGAAATCGCAGCAAGCGCCGCCTCCCAAGCCCAAACCGTCGCTGGACGATCTGGCCGCGCGCTGGAAGACGCGGTGAAATTGACCCGAATACGCCGGTGTCTTCCTAACACTAACCCAACCTGGGTATTGAAACGGCAATGACGAGTAACTCCGAGCCCCTTCATACGACTTACCAAATGTCGCCGGATCCCCCATCGATGATGAGTTGGGACCACTACGAAGAGAGAGCGACGGCGGAGTGGCAGGCGCTTCTCAGCTCAGCTACGGACACTGACAAAGGTAGGATTCGAGATTTTCTCGTGCGGAGCCCTTCGTTTGTGCCCGGCGCGGGGGGTATGACAGGGGGTATGACCGGACCGTCCGGCCATACGCCTTGCCACTGGGCCCTTCTCTCGGAATCTCCTTTAAGAGAGTGGGTACACAGTTGTGACTGCTATCGCGATGCGGTTGGGATAACTCCGGACTTCATCTGGCTCGCCCAGGATTCCCGCAACCTTATTCCTGTACTAATCGAGATAGGCAGCCCATGCAGGAATTGGTTCACCGATAGCGGCGATCCACACCACGATCTCTTACAGGCGATGAATCCATTGACTAAGTGGAGGGCCTGGCTCAACCGGCGGGAGAACCAGATCGCATTTTACGCAACTTTCGATACTCCGAACCGTATCAGGCTTCACGGCGACCTTCGGCCCGAGTTTGTCCTGATCTATGGCCGGGAAAAGGAGTTTCAGGGACGGCCTGACCTCAATCGGCTTCGTTCTCAATTTGACGCAGGCCTGGTCGTGATGACATTCGATCGCCTGAGGGCGGCGCCTGAGTGCGCCGGATACATCTGCGGATCTGGGCGGCTGAGCGCTGTCGGGCGCTGTCAGTTCCACCTACAATGCGGCTGGGTCCGAGCATAGCAAGTGAATGGAACGGAATTAGCGGCTTTCCAGCAGCGATTATGAGGAATGAGTGGATTAGTCCTGAGCGGAAACACTTTCTCGTTGAGCGGCTACCGTATTGGCAACGTTTGGGCGACATCGCCGAAACGGATTCCGAACTATGTGAACTTGGACGATTGGGAATAAGACGGGTTGCCAAAGCCCGCGACCCATGCGGTACTCCGGATGGCTCCAGTCGAGCGCGTCAAACGGGTTCCGGAGGACCTAGACTCGCCGGCCATTCTGGCCGTCAACCCAACGTATACTGATGGAGCGGCGCAGCAGCGCTGGGAGATCTTCAATGAGACTCAAAAGCGTGGTTATTCTTGGCCTGATTCTCGCGCCGGTTGGATTTGGCGACGATGGCAACCGCCTGTTGCGAATCGACCATTACGTCCAGGTTCGATCCGCGGTGCCTGCAATCTCCGGGCAGGCCGCCGAGCTCTACGTCCGGGAGGTGGTCGAGGCCGGCACAGTCTTGCGAAACGGGCCCGCGGCAGATCGCGTGGCGCTGTTCATCCACGGCGCCGGCACGCCCGCCGAAGTCGCTTTCGATGTCCCGTATCACGACTACAGTTGGATGGCCTACCTCGCCCACGCGGGCTTCGACGCGTTCTCCATGGACACGACGGGCTACGGACGTTCCACGCGCCCCGCGGCGATGAACGACCCTTGCAATCTCACGCGCGAGCAACAGGGGGCCTATATCCCGGCGTTGATCGCCGCTCCCTGTCCGCCAAGCTACCCGCACCACATGACCACTCTCGCGTCCGACTGGCACGACATCGACGCAGTGGTGGATCATATCCGTGCGCTACGCCACGTGGAGAAATTGAGCTTGCTTGCCTGGTCGCTCGGTGGGCCTCGCTCTGCGGGATACGCCGCGCAGCAAGCGGATAAAGTCGCGAAGTTGGTATTGCTCGCGCCTGCCTACAATCGCGCCGCGGCAGCGGACCCTCCAGCGCAAGTACCTGCAAACGGCGCGGCGATGAACACACAATCCCGCGAGGAGTTCATAGCCAACTGGGATCGTCAGGTGGGCTGCGCCGATCAGTACGAGACGGCAGCGCGCGATTCCGTCTGGTCGGAAATGATCCTGTCGGATTCAGTCGGCGCGACTTGGGGCGGCGGCGTGCGGCGCGCGCCCCAAGTGACATCGTGGGGATGGACAACCGCGGTCGTGGCGAAGACGCAGATCCCCACCCTGCTGATTTCGGGCGCGAATGACAAGCAGGTTAACCCCGACCGCGTCCGCGAACTCTATGCCGATTTGGGCTCGCCCAAGAAGGTGTTTGTCGATCTGGCATGTTCCTCGCACAATGCGATTTGGGAAAAGAATCACTTACCGCTGTTCCAGGCATCACTCGAATGGCTGACGCAAGGCTCGGTGCAAGGGAAGCAGGAAGGCCTGTTGCGCCTGGGCTACTGAGGATCAGATCTCTTTCAGCAGCCACTGAACCGCCCGCTTCTGTATCTTCACGTATTCGGGATTCCACAGGGCGTGGATGGTATGCCCGACGGCAGTGAAGACGACCCGGCCGCGGCCGTAATCGTACGCCCATCCGGAAATGGATTTGGCGCCGAGATTCTGATAGGTCAGGCCGTCGATGTTCTCGGCCTCGAGCAGGATATCCTTCTTGTCCTTGTCGTACTCCACGTAGTGCTGCTCGTCGTCGACCATGAAATCGTGAATGCCCTGTGTGATGGGATGCGTGGCGTTTACCACCCGAACCTTGAACGGTCGCAGCGCGGGGTGGCCGATGTAGGCTCCCCCCATGACATCGCGATACGTTTTCGAGGACAGCGACACGTGGCTGTTGTTGTGCAGGGAGTAGAATCCGTTGCCCGCGTTTACGAAATCCTTGAGAGCCACTGCCTGCTCCTCTTTGAGCCAGGTCTGAGATTTCGGCTCGGGAGAATCGTCGCGATTTTCCAGACCCTGTTGGTAAGGGTACGCGTCCGGCCCCAAATACCCGCCCGGCCAGATCATGCCGTCGCGCAAGCAGAGGAATATCTGGTAATTGGCGAGCACGCGGCGCGAGAGTTGGTCGTAATTAATTGTGTAATCCACCGTCACATTGAGACCATCGAGGATGCGGTCGAGAGCCACCCGAATGTAGTCTGCATTGTGATAACGGTCGCCGATCAGCGCCAGCATGCGTCTCCGGCTGGTGCTGTTCTGAGCGCTGGCAGAGGGGCCCAGCGCTCCGGCGCCCGCCGCCCCGGCAGCCATCTGAAGAAGAGATCTACGCGAAATCATGCGCACGCACCTCCTGCGTGGCATTCTATGCGGCCCCAAACCGCAAGTCAACCCGCCAACCATCGGTTACAAAAAGCAACAGCAAGCTCACTCCACTCATCCGGCCCACTAAGATGCGCAAACACTTCAGACGCTGCGATTAGTTGCCCCGCCCACCGCGGCCCTGTCCCGGCGTCACGCTGATTTCATCGGTCTTGTGGCCGTCTCGCGAAACACCGACGATCATAAATTCCAAAGGCGCGCTTCCCGTGTTGGCGAATGAATGAACGTCACCCAGGTCGATCGGGATAGCATCCATCGCCTTGATAGGAGCGGTCTCCGCGGCCGCGCCGCGCCCTCCGGCCGATACCGTCACCGTGCCTTCGCCGTTCATCACATAGTAGAATTCCGCCACTTCCATGTGCATGTGCGGGCTGGTTGAGCTGCCCGGAGGCAGCAGCAGGTGATCCACGTATGACCAGTTGGTCAGGAACACCGAAGAATCCAGCGCGCGGCGATATTGCACCGGCGCTTTCGCGCCATGCGCGCCGTTGGCCGGGCGCAGTTGCTCGCGGTCCAGATGCATCGCCATGAAGGTCGGAATCGCATCCAGCGGCGCATCCACCCGGCCGTCATTCAGGTTGAACGCATCGTAAGAACCTTTCACGGCTGTGACGTTGATGTTCATCCACTGAACCGGAGTGTTGCCGGGGTTGTAGATAGCGTGAGAGTGTCCCATGCGGCAGAAGGCGCCGGCGGGCCCCTTCAGCGTTGAGGTGCGCCCGTCGATGGTGAACTGCGCTTCACCGTCGAAGATCACGAACATCTCCTCGCAGGTGTTGTGGAAGTGCGCGCCAATTCCACTCTTGGGCTCAATGACGCCCCGGTGCAGGAAGAACAGGTTAGCGTCGAGTGTGTGGTAGTCGAAAAGCGCCATGTAATCGAGTGCGCCCGGCCCGTTGTGGACTGCGGGATTGTGCCGGTATTTCGTAGGGTCGGCGTGCGCGATCCGGCTTGCCAGAGGCTCGCGCGCGGCCGATGGAAGCACCAGGCAGACCCCAACGCAAACCAAAATTGCAACACAAAGCGTTTTCATCTTCTTGTCTCCTCGCTGGGCAATCCTTGCCTGCAACCGGTACGGCCGTACCTCGCGGCATTTCGTCGGCGGGATGAAAATCGGGCCTCGCACACGGCATCTCGAGTTGCGGCTTTGGTCAACGGCTTTGGTCAACATGGAAACCCGCCTGTCCTTCGGCCCGTAAGCCCTTGCAGGAGGATTATATAAACAACGGCGGTGGGTGTCTAGGCGTTTTTTTTAGCATTTCCCGATTGAAAACATCGCGCCGGCCCGCAGCGTGAGCGGCATCCGCGCCGGCGCAATCGCGAACTGGATTAATATTCAAGCTGAGTGTCGCCATCATCCCTGAATGCCCTGACGCCGGTGCCAGCCTTCTTCGAACAGGTTTAACGTGACATCCCGGCGCGGATGCTCGGCCACAAAATCTTCCCGTAAAGTAACGCCAAGCCCAGGGCGCGTCGGCAGACTGAAATAGCCGTCCGTAACTTGCGGATATTCGTCGACAGCTCCCTTGACCCAATCGTCGACGAAATCGTTGAAATGCTCCTGAATCTTAAAATTCGGCGTGCAGGCATCCAGGTGCAGCGCGGCTGCGGTGGCCACTGGACCGCAGACGTTATGCGGAGCCATCAGCATGTAATAGGTCTCTGCCCACGCCGCCAGTTTCCGCGCCTCGGAAATGCCTCCGAAATGGGAAAGATCGATCTGTACAATATCGCAGGCCTGAAGTTCGAATAATTCGCGGCATTCGAAGCGCGTATGCAGGCGTTCTCCGGTGGCGATTGGCAGGTGCACGGCTTCCGAGAACTTTTTCAACGCGCGCAGGTTCTCCGGCGGAACGGGCTCTTCCAGCCATGCGGGATGGAACGGCGTCAACTCGTGTGCGATTTCGATCGCCGCGGCCGGGCTGAAGCGGCCATGCATCTCGATGAGTAGCTCAAAATCCGGACCCACCGCGTGGCGCACCGCTTCCACCAACGCGATGGAGAGCAGTCTCTCCGAGCGTTCCAGCTCGTAAAACCCGGATCCGAACGGATCGAGTTTCGCTGCGCGGTAGCCGCGCGCCACCACGCGGCGGGCCGCTTCGGCGAAGTCCTCGGGCTTTCGCTCCACCGTATACCACCCGTTCGCGTAGGCTTTGATCTTCTGCCGGACAGCGCCGCCCATAAGCCGGTACACGGGCTGGTTCAGGGCTTTGCCGACGATATCCCAGCACGCCATTTCTATCACGGCGATTCCGCTCATCGTGACCTCGCCGGCCCGGCTGAAATCGTTCACGCGCATTTCCGTTACCAGACGCTCATGATCGAAGGGATCCCTGCCTAGCACGTGCCGCGGAACAGCCTCGGCAAGATATCCCAGCAGCGCATCTGTATTGTTGATCATCCGGACCTCACCGAGTCCGGTCAAGCCCTCATCGGTTTCCACCACCACGTATGTCAAATTCCGCCACGGCGTACCCATGACAAGAGGGCGAACGCGCACAATCTTCATCTTTGCTTCTCCAACCAGCTCATTGTCATAGTGTATCCTCCAAGCCTGCAAATAGGACCTCGATTTGACTTCATGAATGGCCCGCGGCTACCAATGCGTATATGACCCGTCCGGACGACGGTAAATCCGCGAGCTTGTCACAGGCTGAGTGATCTCACTGATCATCTTGAGCGGCTTGGTATCCAGAGTAACTCCCAAGCCGGCGCGCATATTCGGATATAGCTTCCCTTTTCGGAAATCGACGAACTCGGGGAGATAGTCAATTGGCCGGTCGCCATAGTTATATTCAAACAGCACCGGGCCTGGAAAAGTCGCCAGGCAATTCACTAACGCGGCGGTGGAAATTGGACCGGTAAAGTGCGGGACCATGCCGACCACGTGGGTCTCGCAGAGACTCATGATCTTCAGATACTCGGTAATGCCGCCCACATTGGGCAGTGTGCAGCGGTTATAGTCGATATCGTGGTTTTCCACCAGCTTATCGAAATCCCAGCGCTGGCCCCATTCTTCGCCGGCGGCGATCGGAACCGTGGTCATCTTCCGTAATTTCGGAATATCTTCTAGGAACTGTTCCTCGCGCGTCGGGTCTTCCACCAGGTATGGCTCCAGATCTTCGATCAGCTTGCAGCAGCGCAGCGCATCGGGATAATCGAACTTCTGATGCAGATCGACGGTCCAGTCGCCTTCCGGCCCGACGCCCTCGCGGATCTCTTTACACGCCTGTACCACGGCGTGAACTCTCGTGTGCGTGTTGAACACGTTGCCGCTAAGCGGTCCGCCGGCGGATGCATCGATACGGTACGCGCGGTATCCGGCTTCGATGGTCGCTCTGGCGCGTTCCTTCAAGCTTAAGTTACCCGCCCCGCCCCGGCCGCCCCCACCGACGCCGCTCGTGGGATAGCTCTCGCAGTAGTCGCGCGCCGCGCCGCCTAGAATCTGGTGCAGCGGCAACTGCAGCGCTTTTCCCTTGATGTCCCACAGCGCCATGTCGAGCGCGCCCAGCGCGTGAATCTTTTCTCTTCCCGGCGAGTAAAACCAGACCATGTACATTTCCTGCCACAGGGCCTCGGTCTTGAAGGGATCCTTGCCGATCATGGTGCCCGCGCACTGCTCCAGCATGTCCCGCGTGCCCCCCTCGCCTGTACCGGTTATGCCAATATCGGTTTCCACGGTCACCACGACGTTGCTCTGCGCGAACGTCTGATTGAGATTCGGCGGATTATAGATGCGGACCCGCGTAATCTTCGCCGCCGGGAGCGCCGCCTCTCCGAGCCTTGCGGAAACCGCAAAACCGGACGCCGCGGCGAGCGACTTCAGAAACGATCTTCTCTGCATAGGATTCCTTTCGCTGCGATCCGTATCCTGTTCCGTCATCTAACGCGCACGGCTCCAGCACGCGGCTCCGATGAGAACAAACCGTGCCGGCAGCGACCGTCGTTTGTGTGACCGGAGTCGACTCCTCCAAGTGCGTTAACGAACCCGATTATATTTTTGCACTGTCGCATTGTCAATCTGGAGTCTGATATGATTTCGCCTGATATGATTTCGCCTTGACGCAGAAGCCGCCTTTCGCCGACAATTAGAGCCGTCAAGATTCAGGCAAATAAAAATATGAAAGCCCTCCACGCTCTTTCCATTTGCGTTCTGCTGGCCGGCTGTTCCAACGCGCCGGCCCCCGCTCCCGTTGCCGAGTCGCACGGAGTGGGAACCATCGTCCGCCTCGATCCCGCATTCGATGCCCTGGTGCCGAAGGATGCGGTAATCGAAAAAGTCGCCACCGGATTCCAATTCACAGAAGGACCGCTCTGGCGGCCCGAGGGCCTCCTTTGGTTCAGCGACGTGACGGGGAACGTGGTCCGTTCCGTCACCCCCGCCGGTCAGGTTACCGTGCTGATCCCGAATGGCGGCGGCGTAACCAATGCGCCGGCGGGCTCGTTCATCGGCCCTAACGGCATGGTCGCCGATAAGGACGGATACGTGCTTCTCTGCCAGCACACTAACCGCCGCATCGTGCGCGTGGCTAAAGACCTCACGATAACTCCTTACCTTGAGAAGTTCGAGGGCAAGCGCTTCAACAGTCCCAACGATCTGGTATACAAGTCCGACGGCGCCCTCTACTTCACCGATCCGCCATACGGCCTTCTGAAGCAGGACGACGACCCGGCGAAGGAGCTGAAATTCGACGGCGTTTTCCGCTATGCCGGCGGCAAATTGACGGCCTTGATTACGGACATGAACCGGCCCAACGGCCTCGCCTTCTCTCCCGATGAGAAGACTTTCTACGTCAACAATTCGGACGAGAAGAACCGATACTGGAGGAAATACGATGTCCAGCCCGATGGCACCCTCACCAATGGCAAACTCTTCTTCGACGTTAACAACGTGAAGGAAGAGGGAAATCCCGACGGCATGAAGGTGGATTCGCTCGGCAACATTTATACTAGCGGACCCGCCGGCATTTGGGTCTTCTCGCCCGACGGCAAGCATCTGGGAACGATCAACCCGGGCGAGATACCGGCTAACTGCAACTGGGGCGACGATGGCAAGACACTCTATATCACGGCCCGCACCAGCGTCTACCGGATCAAACTCGCGGTGGCGGGCGAGAAGCCGCTGTACCAGGTTTATCAGTAACCCAACAAGGAGCAAGCATGAACCGACGATCTTATCTCACGGCGATGCTGGCCGCTGTGGCCAGCCTCAAGGAATCGGCCGCTCAAGCGGCGAAGAATCCGATTGTTCTGCACTGCGATCTCTCAGTGGATTCGGCCAGGGAGCAGGAGATGCTGCGTAACTTCCGCACCGTGTTCAAGCCGGCGGCGATTAAGTTCCCGGGCTATATCGATGTGAAGATGCTCAAGTTGAGACAGGCCATGCAGGGTTCCGCGCCGGCGGGCGTGAACTATCGCTTCCAGTTGACTTACGAAAGCGAGGAACTCCGCCAGAAGTGGATAGCTTCCGACGTGCACAAGAAAGTGTGGCCTACCATCGAGAACACTCTGCGATCGAAGGACTACACCGTCCTGCTCTTCGATACAGTGTAAGACACGGCGTAAGACACGATGTAAGACAGTAAGGCGGGAGGCGCCGCCGTTATATCTCGTGCCGCGCCCTGGAGTCACTGGTCCATCAAGCCGAATGCGATTATGTTCTGCCCGGACGCTACGCCCACATATTGTTTGCCGTCGAAACTGTAGGTCATCGGAGACGCCTTCCAAAGCTGGTTGGTCTGGAACTGCCAGAGCGGCTTGCCGTGCGCGGCATCCACCGCCTCCAACATTCCGCTGTCTTCGCCAAAGAAAACCAGCCCGCTGGCGGTGGCCATCGTTCCTCCCCAGGAGTCTCCCCGACCCACCTGCGGCAGCTCCCACATAAACTCGCCCGTCCGGATGTCGATGGCGCGCAGCACCTTTTGCCGCGGCTCGTCGGTAGCCGTTCGAGCATTGCCGCCCAGGTATCCCCGGCCTGCTTCCCACTCCACCGGCCGCTTGGTGACGATGCTGCAACCCTCTGTCGCCTGCACGTAAAACAACCCCGTCGCCGGATTATAGGAGGTCGAGAACCAGTTGGTGGCGCCATCCTGCGCCGGGCAAACCTTAGCGCCCTTGGCATTGGGCATTTCCAGATCGGGTTTGAGCTTGGGGCGTCCGTCCGGCCCGATTCCCGTTGCCCAGTTGACATTCTTGACGAATGGCTTCCCTAATAGCAGCTTCCCATCGACGCGGTCGAGCACGTAGAAAAAGCCGTTGCGATTGGCCTGGACCAGCAGCTTCCGAGGCTGCCCCTGCCAGTTGGCGTCCACCAGCACGGGAGTCTCGGTGGCGTCCCAATCCCACACGTCGTGCGGCGTGAACTGGTAATACCATTTCAGCTTGCCGGTCTTGGCGTCCAGCGCCAGCATGGAGCACGAGTACAAATTGTCGCCGCCGCGCTCATCGTCGTTGTAGTCCGGGCCGGGATTGCCGGTCGGCCAATAAACCGTATCGAGCTGCGGATCGTAAGTACCGGTGAGCCAGGTGACCGCCGAAGGGTGCTCGATGGCTTTGCCCTTCCAGGTTTCCGAGCCCGGTTCGCCAGGCGCCGGAACGGTCCAGAACCGCCACACTTCTTTTCCCGTGACCTGATCGAAGGCGGCCAGAAAACCGCGAACGCCCTGTTCGCCGCCCGCTGTGCCGGAAATCACAAGATCGCCCACCACCAGTGGCGCACCGGTGGCATTGTAGTTCTGGCGCCAGTCGGCCATCTCAGTCTCCCATTGGACCGCCCCGGTGAAGCGATTCAAGGAGAGTAGGTGGGCGTTATCCGTCACCATGAAAACGCGGTCGCGCGCCAGCGCCACTCCGCGATTGAAGCCGCCTGCCGCATTGCCCACCAAGCCTTTGGTCCGCGGCCGCTGAAAATGCCATAACTCGCGTCCATTGCCGGCATCGAGCGCGTAGCATTCGTTCCCGCTGGTGACATACATGATTCCATCCACCACCACCGGAGTAGTCTCCAGGCGAGTCACGTTCGGCATGGTGAAAATCCATCGCGGCGCCAGTTTGGCGACGTTAGCCGGAGTGATCTGGTTGAGCGCGGTGTAACGGTTACCGCTCACGTCGCCGTTGTAAGTGGCCCAGTCCGTGTCCGAAGTCACGGCGCGATAGCGGCCGCCGCCATCGGTACGCAACAGCTGAACGCGTTGGTCGTCGGTGCGCAGGTCCAAGTCAAGCGAGCTTTCGCCGACGACCAGGCCGTCCAAGGATTTTCCGTCGCTGGTCTGCACCTTCTTGCGTACGGGTGCGGGACCGCGGCGCGGCCGCAGCGTGCGCAGGAAAGCGACCAGGTCGTTCATCTCCTGGTTGCCCAGATTGAACGCCGGCATGCCTCTGGTGGGAATACCGGTTTTGACCAGTTCCGCCAGTTCGGCATCCGTATGGTTGCCCAGGCGGAACAGGATCGAAGGGGCCAGTTCGCCGCCCGCGCCGTCTCCGCCATGGCAGACGGCGCAGTTGTTGTCGTACTGCCGCTGCCCTGGGTCGGCGGCGGCTCCTCGAGTTGGAGCCGCAGTTTGGGAAAAGGCGCGGGCCGCGAATAAGAGACAGAGAAGGAGCCCTTTGGTACGCATAGATTCCGTTTTAGTATATCCCTCATCTCATTCTTCATCGAAACAGCCCCGGTCCCCTATGGTCCCCCTGGGTCTGCTCTTCGCCGCGCAAGGCCCTCTGCTAAATTGGCCTTGGGTTTACGCCCAATCTCCCATTGTTCGGCCGCTACTTCCCGGAGTCTGACCGCTTCGGCTTTTGCTTGCGGGACGGGATTTCGCGGCAGTGGTTTCGCCATGGCGTCGCGGAAGATCTATCCCGCAGCGCCCGGCAAATGTCGGCAACCGGCGTTTGTCGTCATAGTTGCTCGGTGGATCGCCGGATTCCGTCCCCGCAAATAAAAAAGCCCGGAGCGCACGCGCCCCGGGCCTCAACTTCACCGATAGAACCAGCTACTGTGGCCGCATCCAGGTGTCTTCGAGCACATCTACCGAAGTCTGCAGCGTCTTCCCGCCGACGGTGAGCTTCACGAAATACACTCCGGGCGCAACCACCGGCCCCACCGCAGCGCCGCCGCGTCCGCCAAAACCGCCGCCACCGCCACCGCCACCACCGCCTCCGCCGCCAGCAGCGACGAAGGGTACGCCACCGCCGCGTCCGCCACGGCCCCCACCGCCGCCGCCTCCACCTTGGAATTCCGGCGCCGCCTCGGCGGGCGCAGCAGCTCCAGCCGGTTCTACAACAGCAGCGTTACCAGCGGTCGCACCTGGCGCAGCGGCGCCGGCAGCCGCCGCGCGTCCAGCCCGCCCGCCGCGTCCGCCACCTCCACCGCCACGTCCGCCTCTGCCGCCGCCCGCAGCAGCGGCGCCATCGGCCGCAGGCGCCGGACCGCGCATAGGCCATTGGAAGCGGTTCATGCCAGCCTTGATATCCACGTCCATGGTGCTTGCCACCGTAGTGCCCTGCAGAAACTCCAGCTTGCCCGCGCCCATGTCCGCCTTAGCCCATACGGTGATCGCGGTGCCGCCCTGCGGATTCTGGCCGGCGAACTCGCGATTCGCGATGTGGCGCTGCGCTTGCGGATCGTTCTTCCACAGAATGGCAGGCCGCGGGTCGAACAGTGTCAGATCGGTGTTCGAATTGGGCTTGAGCTGCTCCAGCGGAGTGATGTCGTCCGCAATCCAAATCGACCGCCCGTGAGTCCCGACGATCAGGTCGCGGTCGCGCGGGTGGATCAGGATATCGTCCACGGGAACGCTGGGCAGGCCCGTCATGAACTTCTTCCATTCCCTGGCGCCATCCACGGTGACGAACATCCCGAATTCCGTGCCCAGGAACAGCAGGTTGGGGTTGTCGTAATCTTCCCGCAGGGCCTGGATCGGGCCGTTTTCGGGAAGGTTTGCCGTCACATTGGTCCACGTTCTGCCATAGTTCGTGGTCTTGAACAGATACGGCTTCCAATCGTCGTTGCGATGGTTGTCCAGCGCCACATAGCAGGTAGCCGGGTCGAAGTGCGAGGGCTCGATGCGCGAAACCTGCACGTACCCTTGAGGCGCCCCCGTGATGTTGCCGATGACATTAGTGAAACTCTCACCGTCGTCCTGACTCACCTGCAAGTTGCCATCGTCGGTGCCGATCCAGATGATTCCCGGTTTGGACGGAGACTCGCGGATCTGCGTCGCCAGCGAGCTGGCCGCGTAGCCGTCATGCTTCTCAGCCATCGGCTTATCGCCCGCAACGCCCATAATAGGCCGCTCCGCGGACCAGCGATCCATATTCTTGGTGAGGTCGGTTCCGTTCATCCACCACGTATCGCCGCGGTTGTTGGACTTGAAGAAGTACTGCGCCGCCATGTAGACCACGCCCGGATTATGCGGCGAAATCTCGAACGGCGCGTTCCAGTAGAAACGGAGCGGAGGCAGGTTAGCAGGCGCATTCACGATATTAGGCGGCCCGCCACGACCGCCTCCACCACCACCTCGGCCACCCGCAGCTGCGGCGGTAGCAGCGGCAGCGGCATCCGGAGCGCCCGGGGGCGGCGTGCTCCCAGCGCCAGTCGTGCCCGCGTTGGTTGTATCGGGCAACGGAGCTGCCGGCGGCCGCGTGTCATTCGGTCCGGTAGCAGTCACGCCTCGCCCGGCGTTCGGCCGTATGGCCTTCTGCGTGCCATTGCGCAAATCGTGGCGGCTCATATTGCCATCCTGCGATTCGCCGTACGCGATGGCCCAATCCGTCGGATCTTGCCGGGTATAGAAGCCGTCGCCGCCGGCGATGGTATACCAATCGGTGTTCACGCCGCCCGTGTTCGAGCGCAGCGCGCTGGGGCCGCACCACGCGTTGTTATCCTGCAGGCCGCCGCACACGTAATACGGCCGCCGCATATCGGCCGAAACCTGATAGAACTGGCCCACGGCCATATCGTTGTGGTAGTCCCATGTCAGCCCGCCATCGTTGCTGCTATCGAAGCCGCCATCGTGGCCCACGAAGACGATGCGCGGGTCCTTCGGGTTGATCCAGAATGCGTGGTAATCGGTGTGCGAGCCTTGCACGGGCGTCCAGGTCTTTCCGCTATCGAGCGACATCTGCGCCGGAGTGCCGCCCACGAAGAGCTTCTGGTCGTTAACCGGGTCCACGCGAATCTGGCTAAAGTAGGTGGGACGTTGGTTCTGATTGCTTTCGTACGTCCACGTCTTGCCGCCGTCGTCGGACCGGAACACGCCGCTCGCGTTGGGATCGGGCGGGGCGCCGCGGCCGCCCCGGCCGCCGCCACCACCGCCTCCGCCTCCGCCACCACCAGCGCCGGGCTCCGCGCCGGGGACTTCGGCGCCATTCGGAGTCTCACCCCCGCCGCCAAAATCACCGCCTCGCCCGACTTGCGGGCCGCCCGTTATCGCGGTGCCGCCGCCGGTGCCAAGCATCACGCCCGCTTCCACCTGCGCGTAAATTGTCGTCGGTCTGGCCTTGAAGATGGAAATGGCGATGCGGCCGTAGATTCCGTCCTTGGGCTTCGGCCAGCCGGGACCATCGAGCTTGGTCCAGGTTGCGCCGGCGTCCGTCGATTTCCACAGCGCGCAACCGGGTCCGCCGCCGTTATAACCCCACCACGTGCGCCGGCGTTGGAACGACGACGCGTAGACGATCCGTGGATTGGACGGATCGATGGCGACATCGTTGAAGCCCGTATCGGGATCTATAGACTTCAAATTCTTCCAGGTCTTGCCGCCGTCCGTGGTCTTGTAGAGTCCGCGATCCGGGTTGGGGCCGAACAGATGCCCAGGCACGGCGACATAAACAATGTTCGGATTCGTCGGGTCCACCACCACGCGGTTGATCGATTGCACATTTTCCAAGCCCAGGTGGTTCCAAGTCTTGCCACCATCGGTAGTGCCCCACATGCCATCGCCAATCGACGAGCTCTGCCGGTTGTTGGCTTCGCCCTTCCCCACGTAAACGATGTTAGGATCGGACGGCGCGATGCCGATGGCGCCGATGGACTCGTTGGCCATGTTATCGAACTGCGAATGCCAGTGTTCCCCGCCGTCGGTGGATTTCCAGAGCCCGCCGGTGGCGAATCCGACGTAGATGATCATCGGATCCTTCTCCGAGCCTTGGATATCGTCCACGCGGCCCATCATCACGGCCGGTCCGATGGAGCGAAACTGAAATCCACGCAAGAGGGGATCGGTCGAAGCGTTCGGCGGCGGCCCGGCCGGAGTTTGCCCCCCCCGTCCCTGCGCCGACGCGATGCCCGCAAAGGCAAGGCCGGCGGCCAGCGATATCAATAATAATGGCCAGCGGCGATGCGAAGTCTGTAAATACATAGCTTTCCCTCCAAAAAAAGGTGCGACACTACGAGGTGGATGTCGCTAATGTAACACATACGACGCCCAGTAGTAGTAGAAATCACCGAACTCTAAGCGGCGGGGTTTTCTCGCCATTGGTTACAGCCTTTTCGTTGGTTTACGGCCCTTCGTGGTTACAGCCCTTCGTGGCGCACGCACTCATTGCGTGCAGCGTTCACAATCGTGTGAACGCACTTCGTTCGCACAGCGATCGAATGCGGGTTTGGGAGTGCCGGTCAGCCCCGTGTTCCCGATTCATCGGCATGCACTTCCGTGATCGGCGTCCGCCGATCAGTACCAGACGGTGCGGTCTTTTTTCATGAGCGCCAGAGCGCATTATCCCGACCGATGCGAGCCGAATAGATGTGATCCTCGCCTTCCAGTTTCTTGAATTGCAAGCCGGGGTACGCTGGGTCGCGACGAAGCCATTCGCGGCATCCGGAACCAACTCCTGTCATTGCCACATACATCGATCCAAGCTTACTCGGATCGGGGACCGCTTAAGGCCCCGGCATGTTCTCCCCGGAAACCCGGTCACAGCCCGCATCTCCATGAAAACAATATGCAAACCGCCCAAGCGCTTTTTCCCATCCTGTATACTGAAATAGGGGTTCTCTTTTCACCCGAATACGCCGTTCGCGGCTACCAGCCGTTAGGCGCCCGCGGATCCTCTCCGATCAGCCGTTCGCCGCGCTTCAGTTCTTTGACAATTGAATAAAATCGCCGTCTTCCCGGCCCGCGGTCGACTCGCGTGGCGCGGGGCGAACCATATTTCGCCTCCGCGCCAGCCGTTATCGCCGCACTCTAAGTCCTTTCAATTCATAGCTGATTCAAAGGTTCTATCCACATGAAACCCGGAACGGACTCCCGACCGGCCCCCGAAACCCGCGAATACCAAACGAACCTAATCCCATAAACGGACAGTTGTCCGGGCCCCGCCGCGCCGCTCGCCCACTACCGCTTCCGCGCCCGAATCGTCACATCCAGATTCCCGTTCCGGATATTCGTGAACTTCATCGTCACTCGCCCTTGCGGATCGAGCCCGATCGCCGCCGGCGTATTCACCAGCGTCAGCATCCACCCGTCCGGCAGCGTCACCGAGTTAATCGGCCGCCCCAGCGTGCGCGTCCACACTAACTCGCTGCCATCTATCTTGTAGCCCACCGGGTCGGTATAAGTCTCCTCCACGCGGATGCGCACCGATTCGCCTCTGCCCACCGCCTTCGGCAAATCGCCCTGCACCACCACCGATTTTGGATCCGTCGGCGTCGGATAGTATCCCAGCGCGTTCACCTCTTCGCCCTTCACCAGGTGGGTGCGCAGCGCCTCGCCCGTATCCAGGTCGAACATTTTGGAATCCGGCGCCACCGTGCTGCCGGCTCGCACGAAGCTGTGGACCGATTGCTGCCCCTCGCGCGTCACCGTGAAATCGTGCGAGATCAGGAACTGGTGCGTCGAAGGCTCCGCCAGCCAATAGCGGATCTCCAGATCCTGCTCCGCGCGGTGAATCTGCTGCGCCGTTAGCTGTAACAAAAGTAGCCCCGACAGCGTCGGAACCAGCCACAGCAGCCGCTTCAAGGCAGTTTCCTCCCCACGATGCGCACCGGCAGTTGATCGTCGCGGTCGTTAAAGAAACTGATGCGGATACGCCCATCGGCATCGGTGGAAACAATCCCCGGCGAGCGCGACCCCGTCAGCTCGTATCCTTTCGGCAGCACCACAACGTTGCGCGTAATGCCCAGCGGCCGGTCGAAAACGAAGCCGGTCTCCGTGGCATGATACGACGGCTCGTCGGTGTACGTCTTGAGAATCCGGATGCGCGTCTCCGCTCCTTTCGGCACCGGCTTCAGCAGTGTTACGCGGAGAAACTCGGCATCGTCCGCGGTGTTCGCGTCCACTCCGCCGGAAGCCTTGGCTTCGCGCCCCTTCACGGTGGAGAACACCAGAGGTTTGCCCGTCGCCAGGTCGATCGCGCTTTCCTTCGACGCCGTGGACCCTGGCCGGATCGGGTTGTAGAAGTAAGCCGCCCCTTCGCGGGTTACGGTCACGTCGTAGACGATGTCGAACGCATGCGTGGATGGAGCAAGCAACTGGTAAACCGTGAGTTCGGTCGCCGCCCGGCCCGCCGCCGCCATGACCAATAGCGCCCAAACGGCCGCTAATTTCGTCGTCGGTAGGATATGCTTCAGCTTGTCGCTTCGCAGCATGTTGTCACAGCATACACCACCCATCGCGACTGCGATAGAATCGTCTCCAATCATGGCAACCAAGACTCTGAGCTTCTTACTTCTAGCGGCCTCCGCACACCTTGCGGCACAGCAGAAACCCACGCTGACTCCGGCCGATTACGGCAAGTGGGAGACGCTCGGGCAGGCCACATTGTCGCCGGACGGTAAGTGGCTGGCCCATGAAATCCGCCGCACCGACGGCAACAATGAGCTGCGAGTAGCGTCCACTGCGGGCGCTGCAGCAGGCAAGACGCACGTGATTGCCTTCTGCTCGGCCGCGGCGTTTTCGGCCGATTCGCGGTGGCTGGGTTGCGAAGCGACAGTCTCCGAATCCGAGCAGGACAGGCTGCGGAAAGCCAGAAGGCCGGTGCAGAACAAGCTGGCGGTGCTCGATCTGTCAAACGGCGCTGTAAGTAATATCGACGACGTCCAATCGTTCGCCTTTTCCAGCGAGGACCAGTCCAGCGGGGACCAGGAACTGGCGTTTCGCCGCTACGGCCCCGTGCGGGAAAGCGCGGCTGCCACCGACGCGCCGGCCGCCGGCCGTGGCGGGGGCGGAGGCCGCGGCGGGGCAGGCAGAGGAGGCGGGGGCGCGGGCGCCGACGGCAACGATCCCACCGGCTCCGCGCTGACGATTCGCAATCTGGCCACGGGAGTAGATACCACCTTCGGCGACGTGACCGGCTACGCATGGCAGGACAAAGGCACCAACCTGGCGATGACCATCGGCGTCGAAGGACGCACGGGCAATGCGATTCAGGTATTCGATCCGCACGCGGGTTCGCTGCGGGTGCTCGATAGCGGGCCCGCGCTGTTCACCGATCTGACCTGGCGCAAGGAGTCGAACGACTTGGCTGCGCTGCGCTCCGTAAAGCAGGATGGCTACGACGGTGAAAGCTACACCGTGCTGGCTTGGAAGAATCTGAGCGAGAAGCGCTCCACCCATGTCGACGCGCCCAAGCGCATTGTTGCCTCGCGCGCGCCGCAATGGTCCGAGGATGGCGCCATCGTCTATGTCGGCGTTGCCGAGTGGCTGAAAAAGCCCGAAGGCAAGCGGTCCGACGAAGATCCATCCACCGTAGAGGTTTGGCATTGGAAGGACGTCAATGTCATCAGCGAGCAGAAACTGACCGCCAATCGCGACCGCGACCGGAACGCGACGGCCGCGTGGCACATCGAGAGCGGCAAGCTGGTGGCGCTTTCGAGCAACGTGAAAGAGGATATCCGTCTCCCCAAACGTGGTTTGCGCGCGCTCGCCATCGACGGCGCGCCGTATGAGGGCGACTCCATGTTCGGGCGGCATTTCGCCGACGTATACAAGGTCAACATTGCCGACGGCACGCGCGCGCCAGTAGCCACGCGCCTCATTCCGGCGGTCGACTTCAGTCCCGGTGGACGCTACGCGCTGAATTTCAAGGAGGCCGATTTCTGGGCTTACGACCTGGAAACCGGCGCCAGCCGCAACATCAGTAAAGACGCCCGCCTGTCGGGGAACAAAGCCGCGGCCATCAGTTTCGCCAATAAGGAGAACGATTACCCGGTGAGCCAGAAGCCGCCTTATGGCGTGGCCGGCTGGACCAGGGACGACCACAGCGTGATCGTCTACGACTCATACGATCTGTGGGAACTCTTCCCCGATGGCGTCACCAAGCCGCGGCGATTGACCGATGGAAGCGCGGAAGAAGTGCGGCATCGCTATGTCCGCATGTCGGCAGGGCGGGGAGGTGGGCGCGGCGGCCGTGGCGGCGGCGAGGAGACGGATTGGATCGATCTCGATAAGCCGGTCTATCTCAGCCTGGAAGGCCGCTGGACCAAGCGCACCGGATACGCCACGCTCCAGAATGGCAAGGTGGACCGGCTGGTGTGGCTCGACAAAGGCGTGCGCGGCCTCGAGAAAGCCAGGAACGCAGATGTCTTTGTCTACCAGGCGGGCGCGTGGGACGATTCGCCCAACTATTTCGCGGCTGGCGCCGATCTGAAAAACGCGCGGCGGGTGAGCGACACCAACTCGTTCGCTTCGCAATTCGCCTGGGGACGCGCCGAGCTGATCGATTATAAGAATTCGCATGGCGACCGCTTGCAGGGCGCACTCTATTACCCGGCGAACTATGAGAAGGGTAAGCAGTATCCGATGCTGGTACAAATCTACGAGATAGAAAGTAACCAGTTACACAACTGGACCGCGCCCTCGGAACGAGCGACTTACAATCCCGCGGTATGGACGCAGAAGGGCTACTTTGTCTACCGGCCGGATATCACGTTTCGCCCGCGAGACCCGGGAGTCTCAGCGCTCGACTGTGTCGCTTCGGGCGTGAAGAAAGCGCTGGAGAGCGGGATGATAGATCCCAAGAAGGTTGGCTTGGTAGGGCACTCCTGGGGCGGCTACGAGACTACCTTCATCCTGACTCATAGCGATCTGTTCGCAGCGGGAGTGGCCGGCGGACCGCTGACCAACTTAGCTTCGAGTTATGGCGAAATCTATTGGAACAGCGGCGGTCCGGAGACTAACCACGTGGAGGTGGGACAGGAGCGCATGGAGGTCCCGCTGTATGAGGACCCGCAGGCGTTCATCCGTAACTCGGCGGTGTATTTCGCCGACAAGCTGAAAGCGCCGCTGCTGTTGAGCGTAGGCGATCATGACGGCGCATCCGACTGGCACCAGGATATCGAGTTATATAACTCCGCGCGGCGCGCCGGCAAGAACTGCGTGATGCTCGTATATGTAGGCGAGAATCATTCCGTAGCGCAAAAAGCCAATCAACTCGACTACCACCGCCGCATCAATGAGTGGTTCGATCACTATGTAAAAGGGGAAGCGTCCCAGGAATGGATCGACAAAGGCGTCCCAGTACTGCAGCGCGAGCGCGAACTAAAGGTCACCGGCAACACCCGGGGTACGGCGCCCCCCGGTGGTAACTAAGCCATGCCAGTTCGTCTGCGCCCCCGCTCGTGGCGCACGCACTCCTGCGTGCAGCGTTCACACTCGCGTGAACGCATCTTTCCGTGTGCGAAGCCGTACGCCTAATGAAGCCCCACTTAGCGGCTGCTAAGAACCGCCCTCAGCCGCTGGCGCCCAGTCCGAACACTCCGGATCTGTGGATATGCTTTCTCTTACTAGCCGCTATCTTTATCGTCTACGCCCAAGTCCGGCATTTCGATTTCGTCAACTACGACGACCCGGATTACGTTGACAACCAGCATGTACGCAGCGGCCTCACTCCGCAGGGCCTGACTTGGGCATTCACCTCTACTGACGACGCCAACTGGTTTCCTCTCACCCGCATTTCCCACTTACTCGACCGCCAGTTATTCGGCCTCAATAGCGGCCCGCAGCACCTCACCAGCGTCTTACTGCACGCTCTTAGCGCCCTGCTTCTGTTCTGGCTGCTCAAGCGAATGACCGGCGCCCGCTGGCCTAGCGCGTTCGTGGCGTTGATATTCGCCCTGCACCCGCTGCATATCGAATCCGTCGCCTGGGTTGCCGAGCGAAAAGACGTCCTGAGCACTCTGTTCCTGTTCCTGACTCTCTGGGCATACCTGAAGTATGTCGACCGGCCGGCGATTGGCCGCTACTTACTCGTAGTCCTGCTATTCAGTATCGGCATTATGGCCAAGCCGATGATCGTGACCTTCCCGTTCATCGCGCTGCTATTAGATGTCTGGCCGCTTCGCAGATTCTCCGCAAAAACCTTCCAGGAAAAGCTCCCGCTGTTTACGATTTCGATAGCCGCATCCATCGCAACCTATCTCGTGCAGCGGCAAGGGGGCTCAGTCGCATCCTTCGATGAGGTCCCATTCGCCCTGCGCGCCGGGAACGCTCTGGTCTCATACATCGCTTATCTCTTCCAATTCTTTTGGCCCGCCAACCTCGCTGTATTCTATCCTTATCCGGCCGAAATATCGTTATGGAAGCCAATCGCTGCCGCTCTGTCGCTGGCGGGCATTTCGGCGTTTGCGATACGCGCCTTCCGCCGGCGGCCTTATCTCGCTATCGGATGGTTTTGGTATCTGGGAACGCTGCTCCCCGTCATCGGACTGATCCAAGTCGGGCTACAATCCCGCGCCGACCGTTACACCTATGTGCCGCTCATTGGAATCTCCATCATGCTGGCCTGGGGGCTTGCCGATCTATGCGCGCGTTGGCCCCGGGGCAAACCTGCCATCGCCGTTTTAGGTGTTTTGGTTTGCTCTGTTTGGTCGTACTTGACATGGCTGAATCTCGCCAACTGGCGAGACAGCGTCGCCTTGTTTCAGCATGCCAGCCAGGCCGCTTCGGAGAACTACGTCGCTTACAATAACCTGGGTGCGGCGCTGCGCGAGCGCGGACAAACGGTCGAAGCCATGGCCGATCTCCAAGAGGCGTTGAGAATCAGACCTCAGTACCCGGACGCGCAGAATAATTTAGGCGACGCTCTTCTGGCTCAGGGAAAACCCGACGAAGCCGCGCCGCACATTCAGGAGGCTCTTCGCCTGGAGCCGGGCTTGCCCCAGGCGCACGTCAATTGGGGCGCCGTTCTGAATAAGCGTGGACAGCATGCTGAAGCGGCCGCCGAATACCACGTCGCGCTTCAGCTTCAGCCGGATAACGCGCAGGCCCATTGCGGTCTGGGCGCGGCGCTGATGGAATTGAGCCGATATCAGGAAGCCGTTCCGCAGTTAGTGGAGGCGATCGACATAAAGCCGGATTATGCCGACGCCCATTATAACCTCGGAATCCTATTCGGCTATCTCGGGCGTACCGATGAAGCTATCGCGCAGTTTTCCGAGACCGTCCGCTTGGAGCCCGATAACCCCGAAGCTCACTTCAATCTGGGAACCGCTTTTGCGGCGGCAGACCGAGTGAGCCAGGCGATTCCGGAATTCCAGGCCGCCGTTCAACTCAGGCCCGATTACGTCAACGCGCGCTTCAATCTGGGGAGCGCTTTGGCGAGTCTCGGACGTTTCGACGAAGCGATCCGGCAGTTCTCCGAGGTCCTCCGCCTGAAGCCGGATTTCACCGAAGCCCGCAACAATCTGGACGCCCTTGTACGACAGGCCTCCCGGCCTGTCGTTACTCGCTAACTAAGCTCCCCGCTAAGCCCTCGCTAACTCGCTCGCCAAAATCAGGGGACAGGCCAGGAGGCCTGTCCTACCAGGTATACCTCGCCGCGATCTGCATCTGCCGCGGCGCCGTAAGCGTGCTTGAGAACTTCCCGAAATTGCTCGATGAATTGTCAGTGAGCGAAGCGTTGGTGAATCTCACCGAGTTGCTCACGTTGTAAGTTTCCCAGCGGAGCTGGATCTTATGATGATCCGAGTACGGCATGGTGAAAACCTTGTACAAACCAGTGTCGATGTTGAAAAGGCCGGGACCGCGCAAGTTGTTGCGAAGCCCGGATTGACCGGCAAGGACCTCGATGAAGTCCCCATACTGGCCAACCGGTTCCCCCGCCTGGGTCACAATAGACAGAGGGTTGGTGAAGAGATTGGGACCTCCGTTCTTGATGCCAAGGGCGTTGCCGGTGATACTGATTGGAACCGGCGCAATTGGCGTGGCGTTGGCGCTTATGTTCCAGTCGGTTGGCCAGCGCGAGCCATCGTTGACTGTAAAGGGAAGGCCCGAAGTCTGGCGGTAATTTCCGGATAATTGCCAGCCGCCGACGAATGCGTCGAGGACCCTGTTCATGCCGCTGCCGAATTTCCTGCCGCGTCCGAGCGGCAGCTCATAAACGCCATAGCCGTTCACCTGCTGCGTCGTATCGTAGTTCGAAACAGCTCTCATCTGGCTCGGGTTCCATGTGTTCTCAATGAAGCCGGAGAAGGAACCGGCGTTTTCCTGGGACGATCCAAGGTCGATCGATTTCGACCAGGTGTAATTCACGTCGAATTGCAATCCGTTGCTGAAACGCTTCCGCATAGTCACCTGCAGGCCGTTGTAGTTGCCGTTGCCGATGGAACTCCACGCGGAAAGCGCCGAGAACTGGGGATTGAATACCATCCATGGGCCGTAAATTCCGCAGGCGATGTGGTTCACCGCGCCCTTGGAGGTGAGGGTAGTAGGTCCGCCATTGATGCAATTAGCGGCGTTGTCGGCGTTGTTCAGGGTGTTGGTGGCATCGCCGGTGGCGCTGTTGTTGATGTAATCGTTAGCCCAGACCTGGGTCGGCGTCATGCCGCCGATTGCGGCCGTCTTCCACATGTCGTTGAAGAACGGTATTTGCGGGATGTTCGTGTAGCTGTAGCCCTCGAGGTCGATATCCGTCATCAATGTCGACATCGCCTGGAAGTAAGTTTGGCCGGACGCCGGGTCCGTCAGATTGGTCGGCATTGCCAGATCTCGATTGACCAGCGAATGGTGCGAGTACCGCCCGACGAAGGAAGTTTGGAGCAGGAAGCCACCGCCGAGGTCGCGTTCGATGGTGAAATCGAGGTTGATGGTGTAGGGCGCAGCCAACTGCTGGTCGATGCTGTTAGTGATAGCGAACGCTCCCGATTCGCCCGCGCCGTACGGATAAATTAACGGCAATCCGCCCGCGGGCGCCGGCGGCACGATCTGCGACGGAACGGCGTAAAATGTGGTGTAGCGTGGAAGCTGGGCGGAGGTCAGGATATTCGCCGGATTCGAAAAACTTTGCGACAAGCCCGGCGTGCTGGAGCTGAACGTCTGCGCCAGCGGCTGGCCAATCAGATCGTAGTACATTCCGGCGCCGGCGCGGATGGAAGTTTTGCCTGGTCCGCCGAACAGCCACTTGGAAAACCCGCTGTCCGCTGTCGGCGAATACGCCAGGCCAACGCGCGGCGCCCAATTCTTGTGGAAAGGATACATCTGCGATCCCTGGTTCAGCGGTATGAAGTCGATCAGACCGGCGTTCTGCTGCGACAAACCCTGCGCCGCAAAGGCCGCGCGCTCACCCAGCCACGACGCCAGCGGAACATTCGTGGAGGCTTGCTGTCCGTTGACTTCGTACACCGGCGGCTCCAGGCCCAGGCGAATTCCGGCCGTAACAGTAAATTGGCGGGTGACCTTCCAGGTATCCTGCGCGTACAGCTCGGTTTCACGGTTCACGAAATCGCGTAGGGCCGGAGCCCCAAAGGGCAGCACCGTGCCGTTCACCAGGTAGTTATAGTCGGCGGTGCCCTGCGCCTCCAATCCCAGCACGGCCGCCATCGCGTATTCGTAGTTCTGTTTGAATCCGCTGGAAACGCTAAGCCCGTTGAGTAAGTCATTTCCCGAACCACTGATCCAGGACGGATTCGAGCTGGCGGAGCTGAAGGAGTTGGCCGTACTTGCCGATTGGTTCGAAATGTTGCGGAAGGAACCGCCGAAGCGGAAGTTATGCGCTCCGTGATTCCAGTTTAGATCCTCGGCAATCAGATGCACCGGAATGATTCGCGTCAGCGAAGTATTGGTGCCATAGGGAGTGCTGAACCCGCGGAACCACTCGTAATTGCTGTCGAGCACGCCCGACGTCTCGTTTCCAGCCCGGGTGAACCCGTAGCGCAGCGTACTCACCAGATTCGGCGAGATCACGTCCGTCCAGCCGGCTGCCAGACCTTTGCTGTTTGCCAGGGTCACCTGGGCCGGCGGCTGTCCGGGGAATTCCGGAGCGGTGCTGTTACCCCAATCGTTCTGAAGATTGCCGCGGATGAAGAACGAGTTCTTATCGTTCGGGTGGTAATCGAACTTCGAAATATAGGTGTTATTTATGACGTGCGCGGGAGCGTTGAAGTTATAGCCTGCCGAGTTGTACCCATCCCCGATCGTGAAATTGTTGGGGAGCGGCAGGGCTTGCATGGCCTTCAGCGCATTCGCATTGGCGCCGATGCCGCCGGGATCGGTCTGCTGTACCTGCGCGGGAGTAAGCTGCACCGCCTGATTGGAGGGATTCAGGTAGGTGACAATTCCCTCCCTCAGGGTGGCGGTGGGAACGGTCCGGCTCGCGCTGACGGCGCTGGCGTTGCGGAGTCCCTCATAGTTGACGAAGTAAAACAGCTTGTTCTTCTTGATGGCTCCGCCGCCCGATCCGCCGAAAATGTTGATCAGCAGCGGGGCGATCGCCACGCCGTCCGCGTTGTTGAAAAATGTGTTCGAGGCCATCTCGGTTCCGCGGCGGTATTCATAAGCCGAGCCGTGAAACGTATTGGTCCCGGACTTGGTCACCAACTGGACGTCCGCGCCGGAGCCGCGGCCGGTTGCCGCGTCGCCGTTGGTGGTGGTGACGCGGAACTCTTCCACCGAATCGAGCGTGACGCGCAGCACGCTGGTGAACGCGGTGCGGGCGTTCTGGTCCATCACATCCGCGCCGTCGAGAGTCACATAGCTTTGGTCGGGTTTGCCGCCGTTGACGGCCCCGTCGTTCGCGCCTGGAGTGGTACCCGGGCCCGGCGAGCTATACAGGGTCACGCCCGGCTGAAACGCCAGCAAGGCAACTACGTTGCGGCCATAGCTCGGCATCTGGGTGATCACGTTGCCGTTGATCGCGTTGCCCAGCGAAGCATCGGTGGTGTTCACCTGCGTCGCCGCGGCCATAACCTCAACCTTGGTTTCGGTGCTGCCCACCTTCGTAAACTTGATTTCCAAGGTCGCCGGCTGATTCACCAGCAACTCGACCCTTTCCACCTCGACATCGGAAAATCCGGGCGCCTTCGCCGTGACTTTATAGAATCCCGGCGCGACCTGTTGAATGGTATAGCTGCCCTGTGGATCGGCTACCGTGGTGCGTTCCGCGCCGGTGTCCAGGTTGACCAGGCTAATGCTGGCGCCTGGAATGACGGATCCCGTCGGATCGGTGACGTTGCCCGTGATGGACGAAGTTTGCGCGAGTAAGCCCGTGGCAACGCATGCCAGGAGCAGGAACAAAGAGGCCAGTCGCTTCATCGTTCCGTTGAGATTCGAGTTCTGCGCCGGATGCGCCGTTGTCAGGGGCCAGGGAAATGTGACCGCCCCGAGTAGTGTTTGCATGTGTATCCCCTTAAAGCGAAGTTTGGAAACCAACTAACCGGTCTGATCGGCAGGGATCGAGACCACCAAAACGACAAATGTTCTCACTGTGTTATCACAGCCGGCGCACGCTGTCAAATGCGCCGCAACATGTAACATCCGGTTCTCCCAAGCCGCGGGCGCCAGACAGGCCAGCCGGGGCCGCCGGCCCCCTTCGCGGACTCATGGGTTTGGAAGCACGCCGCGTACATCTGCCCGAAGCGGCCGGTTGCCCGAATTTGGTAAAATACGGTGCGGAAATCCCGGTTCCCCCGACTCGATTCAAGCTTTCATACCGGGCTTCTTCCACTATGGCAATCAGTTTCCCTTGGGCGTTCCTTGCGACTCCAGGCGCCACCGGCCGTCTGGTGCGCGGCCTGTTCGACAACACGTTCGCCGGAGTGCATCAACTGGCCTGGTTCGACTGGGCCATGCTGATACCGTACTTCACGATTCTGGTGATCCTCTCCGTGTATGGGATTCACCGGTACGATATCATCCGCACCTATTTCAAGCTCCGGAAGAACGCCACCAAAGAGCCGGCCAGGCGTTTCGAGCAGCTCCCGCCGGTCACCATACAGCTTCCGCTCTACAACGAGCGGTACGTGGTGGAGCGGTTGATCGAAGAGACCGTGAAGATCGAGTATCCCAGGGAACTGCTCCAGATCCAGGTGCTGGACGATTCTACGGACGATACGGCGCCCTTCGCCGAGGCGCTGGTGGAGCGGTACAAAAACATGGGGTATCCCATTGAATACCACCATCGCAACCACCGGCACGGGTACAAAGCGGGCGCGCTGCAGGCCGGCCTCGAAACGGCCACCGGCGAGTTCGTGGCCGTCTTCGATGCGGATTTCTGCCCGCCGCCAGAGTTTCTGCTGCGCACTATCCATCACTTTTCCGACCCGAAAGTCGGCGTGGTGCAGACGCGCTGGAGCTACCTCAATCGCGACTACAACTTCCTCACCGAAGTGGAGGCCATGCTGCTCGATGGACACTTCATTCTGGAGCATGGGGCGCGGTCGCGCGCGGGGTATTTCTTCAACTTCAACGGCACCGCGGGCATCCTGCGCAAGAGCATGATCGAAGACGCGGGCGGCTGGCAGCACGATACGCTGACGGAAGATTCGGATCTGAGCTACCGCGCGCAGCTGAAGGGCTGGCGGTTCGTGTACATGCCGGGGCTCGATTGCCCGTCGGAATTGCCCGTGCAGATGCACGGTTTCCAGGTGCAGCAATCCCGCTGGGCCAAGGGGTTGACGCAGGTGGCCAAGAAGCTGCTGCCCGCCATTTTGAAATCGGACATGACCAGGCGGCAAAAGGCCGAGGCAGTCCTGCACCTGACGCCGAACATTTCCTACCCGCTGATGATCGTGATTTCGGCGCTGCTTCTGCCGGTGATGATCGTGCGCTTTTACATGGGCGTGTGGGAGATGATGCTGATCGATCTGCCGCTGATTGCGGCGTCGTTCTGGTCCATTTCGCTGTTCTACGTGGTGGCGCAGCGCGAGCTATATCCCAAAAATTGGAAGCGGTCGGTGCTGCTGTTGCCCATGCTGATGGCCGTGGGCGTGGGGTTGACCATCATCAACACGCGCGCCGTGCTTGAGGCGCTTTTCGGAGTGCAGACCAGCTTTGCGCGGACGCCGAAATACAATATCGGCGGCATGCAGATGAACCTGGAGAACAAGAAATACCGCCGCCGCAGCGGATGGCTGCCTTACGCCGAGCTGGCCGTGGGAACCTACTTCGCGGCCATGGTGGTCTTCGCCGTTGAGACGCTCAACTTCGCCGCCATTCCGTTCCTGCTGTTGTTCGTGTGCGGATACTGGTGGGCGGGCGGCGCCACGCTGTATGAGGAGCACCAGAGCCGGCTGCATTGGCTGAAGCAGCGGCGCCTGGCGCTGAGCGCGGCGCAACGGTAACGCCGGCGGTCTTGGCCGCCGGGTCTTTTTTCCTCAAGCTGGCTGAAAAGAACCGCGACCGCCGACGCTACGCCACTACCTTTCCATCCCTCATCTGCACCGTGCGGTGCCCGTATGCCGCGGCTTCCGGGTTGTGCGTGATCATCAGAATGGTCTGCCCCAGCCGCTGGTTCAGATCGCGCATGATTTCGAGCACGGCTCTGGAGTTTTCCGTATCCAGGTTGCCGGTGGGCTCGTCAGCAAGCAGTATCGCCGGACGATTCACAATGGCGCGCGCGATGGCGATGCGCTGCTGCTCGCCGCCCGAGAGCGCGTTGGGCTTATGGTCGAGCCGCTGCGCGATGCCGAGCAGGTTCAAAGCTTCCTCGAACTGCGCATCGGGCCTGGCATCGGTTCCGCCCAGATAGCGGGCCACCGCGATGTTGTCGCGGGCGGTGAGGTTGGGCAGCAGGTTGAACTTCTGAAACACGAACCCTACGGTGCGGCGGCGCATGCGCGTGCGTTCCGCGTCGGTCATGCCTGCCAGGTCGCGGTCGGCGACGCGTACGTGGCCCGAGGTGGGCGGCGTAAGCCCGCCGATGATGTGGAAGAGCGTAGATTTTCCGGATCCGGAGGGGCCGATGATGGCGAGAAATTCGCCGGCCTGGACGTCCAGATCGACTCCGCGCAGCGCGGCGACATCCACCTGTCCGACGCGGTAGATCTTACGCAAATCCCGAATCTGGATGATGGCGTTGTTATTCGCGCCGTTACTCACGCCGTTACTCATACGCCAGCGCCTCGATGGGATCGTGGCGGGCGGCGCTGAGTCCAGGGTAGAGAGCGCCCAACGCCGCGGCTACCAGCGTGATTGCGGTTGCGGTTGGCCACCATTGGTACGAGATCGCCATTTGGATGGAAGCCGGCACCAGCATGTTGATGAGCCACTTGGCGCCGTACGACATCAGGATTCCAAGAATGGATCCGCCGATGCCAAGACCAAGGGCCTCCGCCAGAATGATGCCCAGGATAAAGCCCTTCGCCGCGCCCAGCGACTTGAGTATGCCGATCTCGCGGGTCCGCTGCAGCACCGCCATGTATTGCGCCAGACAAACCACCGCGAAAGCAATGACGACGCCGATGCCGATTACCACGTTGGTAAAGATTCGCAGAGAGCTCAGTTGGGGGCTGCTCACGGTAAGTTGAGACGTCCATTCTTCCACGGTTGAGATGGAAAGGCTCGGCAGCAGCTTCCGCAATTCCCCAGCTACCAGGTCGGCGTGCGCCGGTAAATCGGCCTTGACATAGATCACGCTCACCTTGCCCTGAATGTCGTCCAATTGCTGCAGTGTCTTGGCTGGGACGGCGATCCGGATCAGCTTCCCGGTCTCGACGATTCCGCAAATGCGCCACGGGTGGTTGAGCAACTGATAACTGTCTCCCACCCTGAGGTGTTTCTGAGCGGCGTACAGATTGTCGACCAGCATGTCGTCGGGGCCCTGGAAACCGCCGCCGGCTATATAGTGGAATCCGCCATTCATCCGCACGAATTGGTTCAGGTCGATGCCCATCACGGCAAGCGGCGGGTCGATGCTGTGGACCAGTACTCCAGTAGCCACGCTGACATGAGCTTGGCCCTGGATGACCGGGGCGTAACGCTCGTCCAGTGTTCCGCTGAAAGTCGAAATGGCGTTGGCGGTGGATCCGCGCACCAGCACGTCCGCGCCGCTGCCCCTGGTGCGCTGCCGCGAATCCTCAAGCATGCCGTCGGTCATTCCCGCCAGGGTCAATATCAGCGTCACCGGCACGGCGATCAGCAGGATGCTCAAGAGGCTGCGCATCGGCCGGTGTTTGAGGTTTTCGATGACCAGCTTAAAGGTCACTTGCCCTGTCCGGGAGGGCCGGCGGGCGGCTGGCCGACTGTCTGCAACTTGCTTCCTTCAGGCTGTTCGAGCACGAATTTATCATCCGATACTCCCTTGTTAATGTCCATTTTGACTACGTCGAGAACCAGGCCGATCTCGTCATGCGGGCGGTTGAAATCGATGTGCTTGGGGAACGGGACGTTGTCCCAGGGCTTCCATTCGCTGTAGCGTACGTCGGTGAGGATGTTGCCGGCGTCGTCGAAAATCAACTGGCGCGCCAGCAGGAGATCGAGCCGGTTGAACCAGATCGTGCGCCTGAGCTGCAACTGTCCGTTAGCGGCCTCGTGGATCTCGTGGAGGATATAGTAGGCGCCATCTTCGTCGGTCATATTCTCCATCAGGACCTTATTGTTCCTGAGGTCGATGGGCCGCACCAGCATGGCATCCAGGAAGTACTGCGGGCGCAGGTTTTCGATCTTGTTGGGCGAGGGCTTGACGATCTCGTTCTGGCCGACCAGGAACTCATTGCGCGACGGCAGGTACAGCTTGAAAGCCCCGCCGCTCGATGCCATATCGAAGGCCTTGGAGCGAATGATCGGGTAGAGGCCGATGATGCGGATGTCGGCCGGCTTGCGGAAGAGCACATAGCCGGTGACATCCTTGTACTCCGTGATGTGGCTCTTCTCGGCGCTGCCGAGCGCGGGGGTCATATCGACTGTAGCGCTGAAATCGTGGACGGCGTTGTAGGTCCTGGCGAGGCTGTCCATGAGGGAGCCCTCGCCCGCCACCTGGAGGTTCGGCGGAGTCTTGCCGTTGGTGGCCTTGCGCGTGATGAGCCGCCGCCGCGCGAAGCACGACGAAAGGGCCGTAGACATCAGGCAGATCATAAGGATAGCGGCCGGGAGACGCCTGAAGACCATCCCTTCCATTGTAGGCGGGCGGGGATGCGGGCGGATGCAGAATGTAAATTCGACGGGTGCGGGCCGTATGTTATAGTGAAGTCGTCTCGTGGGCCTGTGGCGCAGTTGGGAGCGCGCTTCCATGGCATGGAAGAGGTCGACGGTTCGAACCCGTCCAGGTCCACCAAATTCCTCAAACACTTACCGCCCTCGCCGGCCAAGAACCCATTTGCCGGAGTCCAAATTATGGACGCCAGCCACCTTTCCTTCGGGTTATTTCAGGGGGTGGGCTCTTGCAAGAAAATTGCGGCGCCCTAGCAATCTAATAGCTCAACCTTCAACACCGGATGAAGTGGAACATCTCAAAGACCTACGCAATTATCCCACCGTAGTAGAATAGGCCAACGCGCCATGCTTACCATCCGTCAGGCTCAAATGGATGTGCTCATCGTTGGCATGAGAAGCAGATTCGAAGCGGATCTCGTGAGCCACTTTCTTCGCGTATACCCACGCGAAAGCGCGGAAGCCGGTGGCAAACCGCAAATCGAGAATCCCTGGGCCGAAGCGGCCCTGGCGAGTCCGGCCGGGGAGGTAGCGCTGATTGAGGGCCTTTACCGCCGGGCGAATCGGGAACGCACCGCCCAAGCGTTGGCCGCCCTGCCCGCCTCCGCCCGGCGCAACGCGCTTGCCGACTGGATCGCGCGCTGAGCTCCAAGCGCCGGCGCCCCGCCGCTGACCGCCGAAGGCGTTCGGGAGTCCGGGAATTCGTCCTGCGAACAAAGCCGGCAAGGTTCAAATTCGACCAATCGGGATACCTGACTTTGAACCGAAGTCCCCCCACGCCTCACGTTTTTTATTTTAGCGAAGCCCCCTCAAACTGGAGGCTCGTCTCCGGTTGAGCGAAGGGTAGGCGCAGCCCGCCAGCAAAGTGGCGGCAATTCGCAACGCGAGTCGCATTGCAAACTACTCTATTACTTTTAAGCGGGCCCTGGAACAACATTGGTCGCACTGTTCGGAACCACCGCGTGAGTCTCTTGACCCTTCGAAGTTGCGGCGCCTCGCGGACAGAATTTACCAGCCCGGTTTGGCTGAAGGACAGCTCTGAGGCTACGGAGCGTGAGCGGAAGAAATGGATTGCTTAATCTCGTAGTGCTCGAAGCTGGATTCGCCGGGCAAATTACATCCTGTCACCTGCTCTTGTCTGTCAATCTCCGCATCTCACAGATTGTGAACACGACGCCAAAGGTCAGCGCGGCGGCTGTGAATGTCAAACTTACGTACTCGGGCCAACTCAATCCGAGCGAAATGCTGAGCATTACCGCGGCGATAGACGCGCTAAACGTCGTCACCAAACATGCGAAGCCCGATGCGCTCACCGGTCTCCTGGCCTTGCGATCTTCTCCTACAATAATGTTTTTCATGAATCCTCCTCTCGGGCTCAGAACTGGGAAGTGAGAGTTCCAAAGAACGCAGTCGCCGATCCTGTTTTCTGTCCCTCACCCATTCAGACGCTGGCTCACACCGGTTCCGAGGTAAGAGATTCGTAAAGATATTGCTGCCAAACCGGTCCCACGGCAGGGCACGGCCCAAGCAACTACATCAGCCCTTCGGCGGCTTGGCAAGAAGGACCCATTGGACTAAACCGCTACGCGGCACGCACCCCGCTTTTTGATCGGTACACTTACGGATGTGATACTTTCCAAAATTGCACAGATGGTCTTGATACTCGGGATAGCGTCTTTCGTGGTTGCAGCAGTCCTGGCACAGGCGGCCACACAGGCTCCGCGCAAGATTCTCTTTGTCGGTGACAGCTTCACTTATTACCAGAATGGAATCTACACGCATTTTGAAAAGCTTGCCGCCGCGGCTAATCCCCCGCTGGCGGTCAGCGCAGACAAGTCTGTATTCGGCGGCGCCTCTCTGCGTCGCCTGTGGGATCTGAAGGAGCCGGTCAAAGCCATCGACACAGCCACCTATGACGTCGTCGTGTTGCAGGACTGACCGGAAGCCGGAACGCATGTCGGTCGAGAGGGTCGTCTTGCTTTCTGGAAGATCGCGGCCCACATCTCCCGTTTCCATACTGCTGGTACGAGAAAACGTACCGCTGGCAGATCAGCTTTACGAGAACCTCACTTGGCCGCCCACAGTTCCACTAATCGCCGCCGGTCCTCGTCCGACATTCCCGAATGCTTGCGAATATCGCTCCGCGCCGAAAGCTGCCTGCGATAGCGCGCAAAATATTCGGGGATGTCGCCGCCGTATTGGAAGCTGTACATGATGTCGGCGAAAGCGGCAGTGTGCGCTAACCCCAAGGCGTGGCCGGTTTCGTGGAGACAGGTCAGATAGACGATGGTCTCGCGAAGCAGCGCGTCCGTCTCGTCCGGCGGCACGACGGCCGGCAGCACGTACACCTCCGCCCCGCGGACGCCGTCCACCATAATCGGCCGCGCTTCGCCGAAGAGACCATCGTTGCCGGACACCCAATGAACGCGGATATGCGCTTTATCGGGCTCGGCGATTTTTTGCAGCGTCAACTTCCCGGCCGACGCCGTCTGCCACGCCTCCATGGCCCACTGCGCCAGCTCCGGATCGCCCGCGTGACAACCGCTCTCGGGCTTCGAGCACGGTTCCACCCAATACCGCAATGTGGCTGCTTGGGCGACGCAACCGACCAGTAGGAATAGCAAAATCCTCACTTCAGCCCGGTTCAATTCTCCGACGCTTTCTCCGCGCGGTCGATCGCCAGCACTTCCGTCGGAACCTTGCGCGGCTCCAGTTTAAGCCCAAGCTGCTCCTGCAATGCCGCGAAAACTGAAGGGCCGTCGGGCAAATCCATCGGCAAGCTCCCCGGCTTATCTCCACCCGACGGCGGCTTCGCCCGCATGTCGTCCGGCGTCCATTTCAACTGGAAATCGAATGCTCCCTCGACTCCCGTCCCATCGGCTACTGGCAGGTAGATCACTTCGGAAAGCTTCTGCGCTAATTGATGCATGCTACAAGCCTCGGCATCGATCGCTGTCCTGCTCGAGTTCGTACGGGACTCGGCATCGGGCTGTGAGCGCTTCGCCTGCAAGCCGCTTTTTCCCACCAGAAGCGCGTAGCCGGGAAGTTCCCGTGTCTCCCGGTGAAACGCCAGCTTGAACCGCTCGGAAAGCAAGGTCCGGAGCATCTCCATAAGATCGCGATCCCCGGCCGGACCGGCGGCCTTAGCGTCGATGTCGTAGCGGTCTTCACCGGCCCACTTCGGACCACCTACGATTTGGGATTCCTGCACGTCGTAGGCGCCCCGTATACAGCGCTTCAAAGTAACGTTGCGCGCGCTGATGCTGCCCTTCCTGGTCGTGATGCCGGAGCCGCTGCCGGGCTCAGCCTTGCTCGGCTTGATGGACGCTGCTTCAAACGCCGGCGCGGGTGTTGCCTGGCCAAACGACCGCACAGCCTGCATAAGAACCAGGGCTGCCAGCAGCGCTCGCTTCCTACCGGCCAGGATTCCCATTCTCGGCTCCAGGTTTCCAGTATATAACCGGGTGAACCCCAGGGAACGCCCGCGGCCGACTACGAAACCGTGAGCTCAGGCCGGACACGGCACGCCGAGTTGTTCCAGATCGCCTTCGCTCCGGCACGGATCGCCTATGGACAGCTTCTCCGCGTCTTCTTCCCGGTGGTGCACGACCCCACGGAATGGAACCGCCAGGGGCCGGATGAAGGCACACAATACCGCTCGGTGATTTTCTACGCCAACGATGAGCAGAAGCGCGTAGCCGAAGCGTATATCGCGCAACTCAATCAGGCCAAGGTATTTCGCAAGGCGATCGTAACTCAAGCGGTCGCCTCGACTGGCTTCTACCCCGCGGAGGCTATCATCAGGACTTCCTGCGGCGTAATCCGTACAGTCCTTATATTGTGGTCAACGATCTTCCCAAGCTCAGCCAGTGACTCAATAAAGATCGCCTCTGCTTCTACAACATTTGCGGATTGGAACGACAGCGTAACGCTCTCGTCATCCGATTGTGACGCTAAGCCGCTAACCTGATTGCTGAATTTTCATTCTGGGGGCTATCTAGCGATGCAGAACCTGCGCCACTGTTCTCTTTGTTTGCTCGCGCTGTTTGCCGTCGGGCTACTTCACGCACAACAGGGCGGCGACGCCGCAACCCTAGCTGGCAAGGTGCTCGATCAAGTGGGCAAGCCAATTCAGGCGGCTACCGTAGTGGTCAAGAACGACGCCGGCGCCGCAGTTCATACAGTTACAACTGACTCCGACGGCCGGTTTTCAGTTGCCGGGCTTCCCGCAGGGACTTATACCATCGAAGCCACAGCCCTTGGTTTTGCCAAGAATACCCGCGCGGGCATCCAGCTTTCGGCGGACAAAGCGGAAGATCTCTCGATTACATTGTCCGTAGAATCCTTGTCTCAATCGGTCACCGTCACCGAGACTGTTTCGCTTGCGGTGCAGGAAGCCCCCTCCGGCAACACCCTGGACACCACTTCCGCCAGAACCGAGATCAGCGGCGCGTTCATCAAGAACTTCATGGCCCCAACGTCGGACTTCGCCGAGGTAGTGAATCTCGCACCGGGCACGTTCAGTCTCAATCCCAACGGTATCGGTCTCGGGCAGGGCAAGATCTACTTCCGCGGGTTTCAGGATGGCCAGTTCACCATGACCTTTGACGGCATTCCGTTCGAAGACACCAATAGTCCCACGCACCATTCGTGGGCGAATTTTCCGGCCGTGTGGCTTGGTGGAACGGATTTCGATCGCAGCCCCGGCCAGGTATCGGACTTCGGCCCCACCAACTTCGGCGGATCGATCAATCTGCAGTCCAAGGAACTGCAGCCGGACATGGACATCCGCGCAACCATATCTTATGGCTCCTGGGACACTCGCCTGCTCAGTCTGGACTTCGATTCCGGGCAGTTTGGCGCCGGCAACAAGAACAGCCTCCTGCTCAACATTCACCAAATGGAATCGGACGGATACCAGACCTTCAATTATCAGAAGCGCGACGCAGGCGATGGCAAGTATCAATACAGACTTTCCGACCAGACCAGCATCACTGTATACGGAAGCGTGATCGACGTATGGACTAACACGCCGAATACCACTAATCCAACAGCCGCACAGGTGGCGCAGTACGGAGACAACTTCCTGCTCAGCGGCAACCCAGGCACGCCTACCGCCCCGAATCCTTATTACTATGGCTATAACTACTACCATGTCCAGACGGACTTCGAGTATGTCGACTTTAACAGCGATCTTGGGGATGGATGGCGATTCGACGACAAAGCATATACCACCCGCTACTGGAACAAGCAGAATTACCAGAACGGCGCCACTGTCAACCTCACTCCGGCGAAGCCCAGCGGCGTGGACAAGCTCAATGGATATCGCCATGCCGGCGATATGTCGATTTTGAGCAAGGAATCCAAATGGGGCATCTTCCGCACCGGCCTTTGGTATGACTGGGCCTACACCGACCGCTATCAGTACCCGTCCAACATCTTGACGTGGACCGACACTCCCTTCCCTAACTTCCATGAGCATTTCTTTACGCAGACCTTCCAGCCTTTTGCCGAATTTGAATGGCATCCAGCCCCTAAACTGGTAATCACGGCCGGCGTCAAAGATGCCGAATACGCCATGCATCTGAATCAGTACCAGGACAATGGCAAAACGGTCGGCTGCCTCGGTGGAGTGCTGACGAGCCAGCCTGCCACAGGCATCCCCTTCTGCGTGGGCGGCGCCCCCTTCACAACCCACGGCATTATCTACAACAACGTGCTTCCGAACCTCACGGCCCGTTACCGTTTGCGGAAAAACTGGTCGGTGTACGGCCAGTTCGCCGAGGGCAGCGTGATTCCGCCGAGCGCCGTATTCGATGTGCCAAATGCGGTTGTCTTAACCCCGCCGAAACCTACCCTGGCAAAGACCTATCAGACGGGCTCGGTGTTGAAGTTTAACCGCTGGACCTTGGATGCCGACGCTTACTACGTGCATTTCCAGAACGGCTACGATTCGTATACCGACCCGACAACCAATGAGGCGGTATTTGTCGCGACCGGTCCTTCGAATACGAAGGGCATTGAAGCCGAGAGCAATATTGCGATCGGTCATGGATTCAGTCTCTACCTGAACGGCTCGCTGGGCTCGGCGAAATACCAAACGGGCCGGAACATCCCAAACGGAGGCGAGTGGGTAGCGAACACGCCGAAAAACATCGAAGCGGCGAGCCTGCTCTATCAACACGGCAACTGGGACATCGGTATCGTCGAGAAGCGCGTCGGCACGATGTACAACGACAACGGCACGCTATCCTACTTGATCGACGGGGAAAATATTCCATATCCCGTCGACCAGGCCATTACAATCAATCCTTTTAGTCTTACTAACCTGTTCTTCAATTACACGGTTAAGAATGCTTCCTGGATGCGGGGGAGTAAGATCGGCTTTGCCGCCGACAATCTCTTCAACAGCCATAACCTTGTCGGCATAACTCCGTTTACGGCCGCGACGTCGACCGTGGCCTACGCGCCGAATCCGGGCGACCAGTTGAATCTGCTGCCCGGGCGCAGCCTCATGGTCACGTTGACCGTCGGTTGGGCGCCGAAGCGGTAATACCATAAGCCTCGGTTGAAATAACAGCCACGCAAAATTGCGGCCGGAAACGGTAATATGGCAGGCATGCGTCTAACTTGGTAGAGTGGGCGAAGCTGTGAAGCAAGCCCGTTCCGAGTCTTGCCGAAAGGTATTGAATCATCCAACGGCAAGGGTAGTGCATGAGTCGTCATTGAGGCGATTGAAAGCGATTGATGCGAATTCTTATTCTTACGCTTGTGGCAGTGATCGCGCTCCAGGCAGGCGATGAGCGTCAGCTTGCCTTGGCGCTGCAGGCTCAAGCCGACTTCGAGCGCGTGGAAGCAGCGGCTGTCCTACAACCGCGCGACACGGCGACCTGCATCCAGTCGCAGGCTTCGGTTTTGCCGGTCGCCGCTCCGGAAGAGCGGGCGCTCATCCTGTTTCGCAAAGGATACTGCGCACTTGCAGGAGCGGCCATAGGGCAAGACGCCGCTCAATTTGCGGCCGCGGCCACCTCGTTGGAACAAGCCTTGGAAGCCTGGCCGGCTCGAGCGGCCGCCGCTTCCAGGCAAAAGATGCCGCCGCTGCAGATTCCTTCCGGGCTCCGCATATTCGCCGCAGTGTCCCGCGTGGAGCAGAATGGGGCACGGGCGCCATTCGATGCGCAGGAGGCGCAACTTGCAGCCGCAGTGGATCATCCGGTGTGCGAATCGGTCGTGATGACTCCCGGCTCCTGCCAGGCTGCCATCCAACTAGGCAAGCTGTGGCTGGGCTGGATAGCGTTGCAGCGGGGCGATTCCAGCGCCGCGGAGCGCTGGTTCTCGGGCGCCCGCTTTTCAGGCTGGCCACAGTGGGTGGAAGGCCAGGAGGCGTTTCGCGCGGGCGATTACAAGGCAGCCGCGTCGCGATACCGTGAGGCGGTTGACATGTGGCGAAAATTGGAGCGCGAGCAGGCGCTGCCCCTGGTTCAGCGATTGAATCCGCGGCCCGATATGGCCGTTGTTCCGGCCGATCTCGGCGAGGCGCAGTTGCTCTCCGGCGACGCTCGGGCGGCTATCGAAAATTTCGACGCCGCGGTGAAGGCCGACCCCTCCAAGGCCCGCGCGGTCTATCTGCGGGCGCGGGCGAAGGAAGCAGCGGGTGAGGCGGACGCCGCGCTGGCCGATTACAATCTCGCCAGCCGCACCGCATTCGCCGCCGGCGCCGGTCAATCGTCCGGTGAGGCGCATCTCTACCAGGGAATCCTGCTTTACGAGCGCAAGGATTGGCCGCGCGCCGAAGACGAGTTTGCGGCCGCCCTGAACTTCGATATTCCGGCCGCGATGAAATCCGACGCAGCCGCCTGGCGTCATCTGGCAGCCGTGGCTAGTGGATCTTGCGGCACGTCGCGCGGGTATCTGGAGCGGTCACTAGCGGAGGTTTCGCCCGATTTTCCCAAGGGCGACGCGCGGTCGGCCCTGGCGGCTTGTGGGGCCGCCGGAACCAGCGGGTCCGCCGCCAATTGGCATGATCATAAATAGCCTCGAACTCGGGCGGGCGGTGTGTTACAGTTCTGGTTAATATGGCTCGAAGCGTCAATAAAGTCATTCTGCTCGGAAATCTCGGCAAGGATGCCGAGACCAGGTTTACCCCGAGCGGCATTTCGGTTTCCAAGTTCTCACTCGCGACCGCCCGCCGCACCAAAGATCAGCAAAGCGGAGAGTGGAAAGACATCACGGATTGGCACAACATCGTCATGTGGCGTACGGAAAATGTAGCCAACTACCTGCTCAAAGGCAAGCAGATCTTTCTCGAAGGCCGCATCGAATCCCGTAGCTACGAGGACAAGGAAGGCCAAAAGAAGTACATCACCGAAGTGGTCTGCGAAGCCAATAACGTCGTCCTGCTGGGAGGCGGCGCTGGACGCGGCGAACCCGCTGCGGATTCATCCGGCGATATCGATCGCCCCGTTTCCATGCCGCGCTCGGCGCAACGTCCACAGCCTGCAGCCGCGCCGGCCGCTCCTTCGGAAGATTTCAACCAGGGCATCACGGACGACGACGTTCCGTTCTAGGGCCAGGCGGGCCGGCGCGCGCTTCCGCATATTTCGCTCAGGTCTGCGAACGCGAGGCTCGCAGGATTATGCGAGCTTGTAATATCGTGTTCCTTCCATGCCTCGAAAGCTTGTAGTCAGGCCTGCAAGCTCCAGCCTCGCCAGACTTCGGGAAATCGCGGCTTACGTCGCCCTACACTGATCGACCCAAATCTTATCTTGTCGAATCGAATGCTCATTCTCGGCCAATATACCGCCAAGCACCGTTAAGCGTTAGCTCGCAAATCGATTCTTCTGGCATGGCAACCGCCGCCCAAATCGCTATACCGTGCTGCGGTCGGAATAGAATTGGAGCTCGATACCAAACGGCTGGCCCGTGCGTCTTTAGACCAACGATTATGCTGCAAGACTTCCGAATCGCCCTCCGCTCGCTGCTCCGCGCGCCCGGCTTCGCGGCCGCCGCCATCCTCACGCTGGCCGTCGCCATCGGCATGGCCACATCGGTCTTCACCATCGTCAACGCGCTGCTGCTGCGCCCGCTGCCCTACGTCCACGCCGACCGTTTGGCCTTGCTCTGGACCGCCGAACGCTTCGGCGATTCCCGCGGCCCCAACTCCTACGACGATTTCACCGACTGGACCCGTAACAGCCGCACTCTCGACTCGGCGGCCCTCTACTCTTCGTTCTACAAGCCCATCCTCACCGGCGCCGGGCGTCCGGAGCTCCTGGCCGCCCAATTGGTCTCTCACGATTACTTCAACGTCATGAGCGTCCATCCCTATTTGGGACGCTTCTTCCTGCCCGCCGAAGACCGCGACGGCCCGGATGATGTCGTGGTGCTCTCGTATCCTCTGTGGCGCGACCGTTTCCATTCCGACGCGCACATTGTCGGCCGGACCATTCTTCTGAATGCTCGGGCCCACACCGTGATTGGCGTAGCGCCGCCCGATATGCCGCTGCTGCCGCCCAGCCTCGCCTCCGAACCCGTCCAGATTTACCGGGCGCTGGGCGAGAACTTCGGCCCCGGTTCGCGCGACGGCCATCACCTGGAATCCATCGTTCGCCTCCGCGCCGGAGTCTCTATTGAAGAGGCGCAGGCCGATCTCGACGTGCGCTCGCGCGATATGGAACGCGCTCATCCGGCGGAAGACGCCCACATTGCGGCGCGCATCGTCACCCTGCGTGACGACATGACGCGCAATATCCGCACCGGCCTTGTGGCACTGCAAGGCGCGGTCTTGGCGCTGATGCTGATCGCATGCGCCAACATCGCGAATCTGCTGCTGGCGAAATCGAGCGCGCGGCGCCGTGAGATCGCCATCCGCTCGGCGCTCGGCGCGGGAACGGTGCGGCTTGCCCGCATGTTGCTTTCGGAAAGCCTGGTGCTCGGCTTGGCCGGCGGGGTCGCGGGCATTCTACTCGCCTGGTGGAGCGCTTCCGCCCTCACCACCGTGGCCGCTCACGTCCTGCCCGATGCCGGCCACGTCTCGCTCGATTTCCGCGTGCTGGCATTTTCCATCGCGCTTTCCATTGCCGCCGCGATTCTCTTCGGCTCCGCGCCCATCCTGCGTATCGGCGCAGCGGCTCAAGACGAAGGCCTCAAGCTCGGAACCCGCATCGCCGGCGATCGCCGCAACCGGCTGCGTCAACTCCTCGCGGCAGGACAGATTGCTCTCGCTCTGATGCTGCTGGTGGCAGCGGGACTGCTGGGCCGCAGCTTTCTCCGCCTGCGCAGCGTTAACCCCGGTTTTGAACCGCACGGCGTGATCACGGCGTCCCTCGGTTTGCCGTCGGCCCGTTATGCCAAGCCCGGCGATGTCACGAGTTTCTTCGACCGCACGCTGACCAGCCTGCGCGCCATCCCCGGCGTGGGCAGCGCTGCCATCGCCAGCGTGGTTCCCCTGAATGGCGATTTCGACCGCACCGGCTATGTGATCGAAGGGCGGACGCAGCGGCCCGGCGAACAGATTTCGCCCGACCGCTATATCGTGAGCCCCGACTATTTCCGGACGCTGCAGATTCCACTTCGGCAGGGCCGCTATTTCACGGCGCGCGACGATGCGTCGCATACATTTGTCTGTGTGATCGGCGAAACCGCCGCGCGCTTGTGGTTCCCCGGCGAATCGCCGCTGGGGAAGAAAATTCGCGCCGGGCAGCCTAGCGGAGCGTTCGACGATTCGCCGTTCCGCGAGGTAGTGGGCGTGGCCGCGGACGTGGCGCAGTATGGCTTGGGGCTGCCCGCCACGCCGCAGATTTACATGCCGCATGCGCAATTCGCTTCGCGATTCATGACTCTGCTGGCGCGCACTTCCGGCGACGCCAATTCGCTGGCGCCGGCGCTTCGCAGCGCCGTGCTGGCGGCCGATGCCGAGCAGCCGGTCTATAACGCGGTACCGCTCGTAGAGCTGGTTTCGAACTCTATCGCCACGCGCCGCCTGGGGTTGTGGCTGCTGGGCGTGTTCGCTTTCGGGGCGCTCACGCTGGCCTCCATCGGGATCTATGGCGTAGTCTCTTACTCGGTGACGCAGCGCGCTTCCGAGTTCGGCATCCGCATGGCGCTGGGCGCAACCTCGGCGGATATTCTTCGTCAGGCGATTGGCTCAACCGTGCCGACGATCGCGGCGGGGCTGCTGGCAGGTCTGGCCGGATCCTTCGTATTGTCGAAGCTGATGGCCGGGTTTCTGTTTGGCATTAGCGCCAGGGACGGGTTGACGTTTGCGTCGCTGCCGCTGTTTCTGGCGGCCGTGGCGTTGGTCGCGAGCTACATTCCGGCGCGCCGCGCGGCCGCGGTTGACCCGATGACAGCGCTGAAGTACGAGTAGGACAGGCCTCCCGGCCTGTCTTCTTGGTGCGACATGACGGGATGATCCATCTTGATTTATGGCGCGGCTGGAAAATTGACAGGCCAGGAAGCCTGTCCTACTTACCGCGGAACCAAGACAAATTTTTCGATGGCGATGCGCGCGCTCTTATACTCGACAAGCTTGAAGCGGTGGTAAATTACGTCGAATTCGTCGAAGCGCGGAGCGTCGGAAGGAACGGTGAACTCGAGCGTTTCCGAAACCGGCACAACCGGGTCGCGGGTCAGATCCGGCATCGAATTCACCCGCTCAGGGCCCAGCCGGAAAGGCGCGCGGCCGCGGTCGATCAGCCCCAACTCTATCGTCACGGTTCCGGGATAGCGGTCGGCATTCCAAATCACCAACTGCACCTTGCCGCACCAGCTCAGGTCGGTCTCCCGGTCCAGCCTCTGGTGCGCTTCCATGGTCAGCGGCCACCCGTCCACCGTGCTGAATGACATCTCCGACGGAGTGCCGCGCCGCACGAATGAATTCGCCGGTGGACGGGTGAACGGCCAGCGGAACATCCAATACGCCCCGGAAAATGGGATCACGAAGGGGTGCGAAGGCAGTCGCTTCGATAGGGCTTCGCCCTTGGGCATCGGCTCTACCAGAATCGGAATCGGCGCCGTCTCCGGCCACAAGATCACGCCGGGAAATCCTCCGGGCACGTTGATCGCCGGACCCAGGCGCGCCGGGTCGATGGGCGGCGGGTCGTATTTCCTGCCGGGCAGCGGCAACGGCGGTGGTGGCGGCGGTTTCGCCGGGATCGAAGCCGTTCCCGAGCCGCCCGCACTGCCTTCCTCGCCGCCTCCACCCATCAACATGATCGTGCCGAGAATCGTGATGAACACCGTCAACAGCAGCGTCACCGCCACGCCCATGATCGCGCGCGGCAAAACCGCTTGCCGGTCCCGTGCCCAAACGCCGGCCGCGATTCCGTAGGCGGTGAGTAGCGCCGCCGCTACCGCATAGAACGCCGCTGCGGCGGATTTCCTGCCAATCGAGGATGACGCCCAGCCCATTTGCAGCGCCAAGGCCACCGCCATGGCCGGCCAGAAATCGCGCGGCAGAAACCCGGTCGGTAATTCGCCCGAGCCGAAGAGCAGCCCTTCTTGCGGCGAAGGCGTCGGTTCGGCGGGTTCCAGTTTCGGAGACAGCCGCCATTGCGAGTAGAGAACCCGTGTCACGCTAACCACCAGCACCAGAGCGGCCGTGGTCGCGAGCGGCGATGAGGAGCCGAGCAGAATCGCCGCCGGCGCAAACCATACGCCCGCGGCGCAGGTGCGCAGCGTCACGCCGATGGTCTCCGCGCGCTCAATCCGCCGCACCGCCAGCAACAGCAGAAACGTAATCGCTCCGCTCAGCAGCAGCGCCGCCAGCGAATACCCCAGCGCCAGGAAAATGGTTTGCGGCAGAAACCCCCAAAATCCCACTCCGATGCGGACGAAGGGTATGATGGCGATCTTCCAGATGACCCACGCGGTGGCGAGCAGGCTGGCCAGTTGAAGCCAGAAAATGGCGCGAGCCCGGTCTATTCCGGTTGGCGGCAAGGAGTCTACCTTAGAGACACCGCCGGCGCGCCCCAGGTTCCCACTGTTACCATTTAGCTGTATGAATGCACTGCTTCTGACGGAGTATCTGAAACTGGAGTTGGCGCCGATGCCGAAACCCGAGATCGGGCCGGACGACGTGCTGATCCGCGTGCGCGCCTGCGGCATTTGCGGCAGCGACGTGCATGGATTCGATGGATCGACCGGCCGCCGCATCCCGCCGCTGGTGATGGGCCACGAAGCGGCCGGTGAAGTTGCCGCCGTGGGCGCGGAGGTGCGCGACCTGCACCCGGGCGACCGCGTCACATTCGATTCCACAATTTATTGCGGCCAATGTTTCTATTGCGCGCGCGGCGAAGTGAACCTGTGCGATAACCGCCAGGTGATGGGGGTTTCACCGGGGCCGTATCGCCGCCACGGCGCGTTTGCGGAGTATGTCGCCGTGCCGCGCCGCATTATTTACCGGCTGCCGGACGCGCTCAGCTATGAGCAGGCGGCCATGATCGAGGCTGTTTCGGTGGCGATGCACGCGGTGAATCTGACGCCCGTGCGGCTGGGCGATACGGCGGTGGTGATCGGCACCGGCATGATCGGCGTCTTGACCATTCAGGCGTTGCGCGCCGCCGGGTGCGCGCGCGTGATCGCCGTCGACCCAAGCGAAGAGCGATTGGCCCTGGCGCGGCAACTGGGCGCGACGGAAAGCTTCACCGCTCCGCAGCAGTGGAACGCCGATCTGGCGATTGAATGCGTCGGCAACAAGGATTCGGTGCGCGCGGCGATTTCGGGCGTGCGTAAAGGCGGCGCCGTCACGCTGGTGGGCAATGTGGCGCCAACCGTCGAGCTGCCATTACAGGAAGTGGTGACGCGCCAACTGCGGCTGCAGGGGTCGTGCGCATCGAACGGCGAGTATCCCGCGGCGATCAAGCTGATGGCGGAGGGCATGATCCGGGTGGACCCGCTGATCAGCGCCGTCGCGCCGCTGGCGGAAGGCGCCGAGTGGTTCGGCCGGTTGTATCGCAGAGAGCCGAACTTGATGAAGGTGATTCTGCGCCCGTAGGGCGGACCCCCTGGTCTGCACATCTGGTCCGCACGGGTCCCCCTGGACCCGTTCTTGGCTCACTAAGGCGTAAACTCGCGGCGTAGTACACTATGTATATACGCGATGCGTTACGAATGGGACGGAAGGCGAAGAATCTTCGGAACCAGCGGACACCGGAATTTCGTTTGAACTGGCGGCGCTGGCGTTTGAGGACGAACGCTGCCTGATCTGCGCGGACCGCATCGATAGCAAGACGGAGGAGCAACGCTGGCATGCGATTGGCGCAGCTCAAATTGAACGCGGGGCTCGGCCGTGCTGCTGGTTGTTCACGTCTACCGGGAGGACTATCTTGGCAAAGAAATTATCCGCATCATCTCGGCCCGCGCGGCTGAAAAGCATGAGATCCGAAGATATCAAGAACAAGCGATGGAGTGAAAAAGAGCGCCAGACGCTACGCCGAATTGCCAAGCGCCAGGCCGCAGGGGACGAATCGCGCATCAACTTCGAAGACATTCCGCGCCTGACGAACGATCAGTTGGCAAACATGGTTCGACTTCGCGATGCCCGGCCGCGCAAGGTAGCGGTAAGCGTGCGCCTGGACCCGCAGGTCGTCAATTGGCTGAAAGCTAAGGGAGCAGGCCACCTGACACGCATCAACGACATCCTGACGAATCTGATGGAGGCGGAACGGCGGGTGCAGAACGGCCAGTAGCCCGCCGCGTCCGATGCCGGCGCCAGCTCAGCGTGCCGGACGGGAACGGCGTTTATCGGGAGGAATCCGCCAACGCGGCCCGCGCTCGGGGCTGGATCAATACACGGGTGGCGCGTGACACGGACGGAGCATCACAAATTGCAAACGGAAAACTTCGGAAAGGCTGCGCGACAGATCGTCATTTTTCGGCTGGTGGAAGATGCAAGCGTATGACGGTACGATGTAATTTAATGGAGCACTTTCGAATCAGCCCCAATCCACTCTAGAGCTTGACATCGTGGTCGGAGGATATGGCAGGTGAGAACTGCCGCTGGTATGATCGGCTCAATGAAAAAAAACGTCCTTGAAAAGTCATCCGTAGAGGAGATCCGCGATCGCTTTGACCGCGACGTGGAGCGCTTCTCCAATCTCGAAACCGGCCAGACCGCCACCGTCGATGCCGCCCTCGCGCTCGACCTTGTCGCCCGCAGCGCCGCCGCAACCACTCCCGCCGCGCTCGCCATGCTCGACATCGGGTGCGGCGCCGGCAACTTCACCCTCAAGGTGCTTGAACGTCTGCCGAATCTCGATTGCACCCTCATCGACCTCAGCCCCAACATGCTCGCCCGCGCCAACGTCCGGGTGTCCACCGCCACCGCCGGCCTCGTGTACACGATTCGACAGGACATCCGCCTGGTGCAAATGCCCCCAAACAGCGTCGACGTGGTCGTCGCAGCAGCCGTGCTCCATCATCTTCGCGATGAGAACGAGTGGTCGGAGACGTTCCGCAAGATCTTCCGTTGGCTGCGCCCAGGCGGATCGCTTTGGATCTTTGATTTCGTATCGCATGAAGTCGAAGCCGTACAGGACATCATGTGGAATCGCTATGGCGACTATCTTGCCGCGTTCCAAGGCGAGCAGTACCGCGATCAAGTCTTCGCCTACGTGGATCGCGAAGACTCCCCCCGGCCCGTGCTCTTCCAGTGCGAGCTGCTGCGTGAAGCCGGCTTCCGCGAGATCGATATCCTGCACAAAAATACCTGCTTCGCGGCGTTCGGCGCCCGAAAACCTTGAGCGCCGCGGATCCTCTGAGAACGCTCCCGCACTTAACCGCTTCTCGAGTGTTGTTCCGGGGTGACAATGACGGGACCCTCGGCAGACTGACTGATGGCTTTCGCCGTGCGCACCGCACGGCTCTGTTCAGGGCAACAGCTATCTGATTCTTGCCGTGAATATGCCTGAGTTCAAATGCAGCGCGACACCTCGCCGACAACGCCGTAGTGTTTAGCTCCTTGGCAGTGGGCGGATGGTCGGCCACTCGGAGAATGGTCAACCTTTAGTTAGGCGTCGTTCGGCTATTACTCCCGTGCGGTCCCGGTCACATCAACTGGACGAGGAACGCCCTTATACGGCCAATCATGATGCCCGCGCGCCAACAAGTAACATCGAATCTGTTTTTCGTCATTTCGTACAAGTGATCGAGGCGGGCTCAAAACGACTCGCCCGCTTAGCGCGGAAGCTTCAAGATCAGCGTCACTCAAGCAGGCCGCGAACCAACATAGCCGGATGCAGCGCCAGCGCTCCTATAAGGTCCCCAACCTGCCTCCGGCACGATGTTCCCGGCGCCACCAGGACCTCGCCGGGCTGCATTGCCCGCACTGCCGGAATCAGCCGGCGGTTCGCAATCGCCACGGAGACATCGTAATGCGTGTATCCGAACGACCCCGCCATCCCGCAGCATCCCGCGTCGAGGTCCACCACGTTCGCCGATGGAATCCGCGAGAGCAGGGAAATGGTCGCGCCCAGCATCCCCATCGACTTCTGATGACAATGGCCGTGCAGCAGGATTCGTTGCGGCCCGGCGCGCAGCGGCAAGTCGAGCTTGGCCGCGAATTCTTCAAACAGCATGCACGATTCGGAGACCACGCGAGCCTTGCCGCCGAGCTCGCCGCGCAGCAGGGACGGTAGATCTTCCTTCACCGCCGATAGGCAGCTCGGTTCGCAAAACAGGATCTTTTCTCCGCGTTTCGCGATCGGAAACAACGCTTCGATCACCTTCGCCGCGCCCGCTCTTGCCTGCCCGAGCAAGCCTTGCGATATCAGCGGGCGTCCGCAACACCCCGGCCGGACGATGTTCACCCGGCATCCGCCCCGTTCCAGAATTTCCACCGCCGCCGCGCCGATCTCCGGCTCGTAATGATTGGTGAAGGTGTCGTTAAACACGGTCACCGCCGCGTCGCCCGAAGGCTTGCGCCTGGCCGCCCACCGCGCGAACGTCTCGCGCTTCCATGCGGGAAGTTTTCTGCGCCGGTCGATGTATGGCGCCGGCGCCAGGTTCGATAGCGGCGCAAACCGGCTGCCCCATTTCGACAAGCGATCGATATTCCCCAGCGCGCGCGCCTGCAGCGGCGTTCCATGACGCGCATAGTAGTCCGCCAGAAACTCGCTCTTGAACCGCGCCATATCGACGCCTACCGGGCACTCGGTTTTGCACGCGCGGCATTCCAGGCACAGATCCAACACGCCAAACACGCCGTCGTCGCCGAGCCCCGCTTCGTCGAGCCGCCCCGAAATCGCCAGCCGCAGAACGTTCGCCCGTCCCCGCGTCGAATCCGATTCCTCGCGCGTCGCCATGTACGACGGACACATGGTCCCGGCGAGTTTCTTGCGGCAAGCGCCCACGCCGCTGCACATCTCCAGGGCGCCCGCCAATCCCCCGTACTCCGAGAAATCGAAAAATGTATTGGGATTCCGCGCGGTGTAATGCGCCCCGAATCTCAGATTCGACGTAACCGGCGGCGCATCCACAATCTTTCCCGGATTGAAGATTCCTTCCGGATCGAACGTCCGCTTAATCTCGCGAAACGCTTCGTAAATCGTGTCGCCGAACATCCTCTGCAGGAACGGACTCCGCACCAGACCGTCGCCGTGTTCGCCCGAAAGCGCGCCTCCGAATTCGAGCACCAGCTCCGCGACCTCGTTTGCGATCGCCTCAAACTTGCGGATACCGGACTCGGTCTTCATGTTGATCGCCGGCCGCACGTGCAGGCATCCCACCGACGCATGCGCATAGATTCCCGCCGTGGTTTCATGCGCGCGAAGAATGTCGAGAAACCTCGCGATATATTCCCTCAACCGTTCCGGCGCCACGGCCGTGTCTTCGACAAAAGGAATCGATTTGGCGTCTTCCTTCATCGCCATCGAAAGTCCCAGCGCGGCTTCCCGTAAGCTCCAGATGCGAGCCTGCGCGGCCGGATCCGTCTCCACGCGGTACCGATATCCGAGGTTGCTCGCGCGCAGGTTTTCTTCGAGCGCCCGCAGCCGCGGCGGCAAATCTTCTTTCCGATCGGCGTAGAACTCCACGCACAACGTCGCCCCCGGATCGCCTTCAATGAACGATTTGCGAATACGATCCAGGGCCGCGTTCTGACGCGTATTGTCGAGAATGGTTTTGTCCATCACCTCCACCGCCGATGGACCATGCCGCAGAATCACGGGCGCCGCAGCCAGCGATTCCAGCAAATCGGCGAACTCGATCACCATCACCGCCTTCGCCTTCGGCAGCGGAACCAGCCGCAGTTTCGCCTCCAGCACAATGCCCAGCGTGCCTTCGGAGCCCACCATCATTTTCGCCAGATTCACCGGCTTGGCGGCATCCGTGAACTCGTCCAGATTGTATCCGCCCACGCGCCGCAGCACCTTCGGATACCGCCGCTCGATCTCCCCGGCGTGTTCCGATGCCAGGCGCAGGACCGTCCGGTAACAAACCGCTTCCAGCGAGTCGCCCGCCGGAATTTCGCCGCGCGGCATCTCTCGAAAATGGGCCACGGTTCCATCGGAAAGCATGACCACTTGTTCCAGCACGTGATCGATGGTCTTCCCGTAGAGTACGCTGCGCGCGCCTGCGGAATTATTGGCCATCATGCCGCCGATAGTCGCGCGGCTCGCGGTTGAAATATCCGGCGCGAAGCGTAAACCAAGCGCGGCAAGCTGTGCGTTCAATTCGTCCAGCACAATCCCCGGCTCAACGCGCACCCAGCGCTGCTCGGGGTTTACTTCCAGCAGGCGATGCAGATATTTGGAGGTGTCTACGACGATTCCGGCGCCGACCGCCTGCCCCGCTTGCGATGTTCCACCGCCGCGCATCGTCATGGGGCAGCGGAACCGCCGGCAGATTTCGGCCACGCGAATCAGAGCCCCGCGATGCCGTGGAATCACCACACCCAGGGGCTCAATCTGATACACGCTAGCGTCGTTCGAATACAGCGCCCGGGAGATTTTGTCGAACCGGACTTCGCCTTCGATGTGGTCTTTCAGCTCGCGCTCAAGAGCTTGGTTCAATGCGCCAGCCCTTCGCGCAGCCGCTCCAGGCCGCGGGTCAGGTTCTCGCCGCCGCTTGCGAAGGAAACGCGCAGCGTGCCCTCGCCGCCCGCTCCATAAGCCGCGCCGTGCACCACCACCACGCCATGTTCCTCCATCAGCCGCTTGCGAATTTCATTGGAAGGAACCTGCGATTCGCGCACATCCACCATCGCGAAGAATCCGCCCTCCGGCGCAATCACGCGCACGCCGTGCAACTGCTCGATCACCTGCGCCCGCCGCCGCCCATATTCCTCGCGCATCGCCGCGACGCAATCCTGCGGACCCGCCAGCGCTTCCGCCGCCGCATCCTGGATAAAGGTCGCAGGGCCCCGGCTCGATTGCGCCAGCACCATAAACATCGCTTGGATCAACGACGCCGGACCCGCGCAGTATCCCACCCGCCAGCCCGTCATCGAATATGTCTTGGAAAGACTATTTACCAGCACGCATCGATCGCGCAGCGCCGGCGCAACTTCGAGCGGCGAAAGGTGCGCTGCTTCGCCGTAAGTGATCGCTTCGTAAATTTCGTCGCTGATCAGGAACAAATTTCGCCGCTCGCAGAACCCGGCGATCGTTTCCAGTTCGTCGCGCCTCAACACCGTCCCCACCGGATTCCACGGCGTATTCAAAACCATCGCCTTCACCGCCGGCGACCAGGCCCGCTCCAGCGCTTCTTCGGTGATGACAAATCGTCCCTCGCGAATCTCCGACCGGACCGGCCTTACCTGCCCGCCCGCCATCCGGATCGGCGATTGATAAGCGTCATATACCGGATCGGGCAGCAGCACTTCGTCGCCTTCATTCAGCATCGCCATCAGCGCCGCGTAGACGCCGAGCGTCGCGCCTGTGGTGGCCAGCACTTCGGCCCCCGGGTCGAATCGCAGGCGATTGTCGCGCTCCAGTTTCTGCGCCGCCGCCTCGCGAAAATTCTTTTCTCCGCGATTGTCCGGATAGGACGTGCGTCCGTTGCGCAGCGCGCGGATGGAAGCTTCCACGATGTGCGCGGGCGTCGGAAAGTCCGGCTCGCCGCGCATCAACGAAATTAGCGATTTCCCTTGCGCCTGTAAGATGCGCATCTCCGTGAGAATCGCGTTTACCGCGGTGGGCCGCATCGCGGAAATCCGGTTCGATCCGGAAAGAACGGGGAGAGGAGCGATCACGGCATTATCATAATTCAAGTGCTCACGAAAAGTCAGATCCCCACGCCTGCGCTGCTCCTCGACGCCGATCTTCTCGAATTGAACCTCGCGCGCATGGCCCAGCGCGTCAAGCAGTCGGGCAAGCAGCTTCGACCGCACGCCAAAGCGCACAAGTGTTTCGAAATCGCGCGGCGCCAGATCGCGCATGGCGCGTGCGGAATCTCGGTCGCCACCGTTGCCGAAGCCGAGCTGATGGCCAACCACGCCATCCCCGGCATCCTGCTGACGTCTCCGCTTGCCGACGCCGCGAAGATCGCCCGCATCGCCGCTACCGGAGCCATGGCCGTCGTCGACCACGTGCGCCAGGTCGAATGGTATGCAGCTGCCGCCGTCCACCCCATCGATCTTTTGATCGATATCGATGTCGGCGATCATCGCACCGGGGCAGCCTCAGCGGCGCAAGCCCTCGAAATCGCCCGCGCCATCGCCCAAAGCCCGCAACTGCGCCTGTGCGGCCTGCAAGCTTATTCGGTGAGTGGATCGCACGGCGCCGATCGGGCCGCGCGAAGACATATTTCGCAGGCCGTGTTTCAAACAGCCGCCACCATTCGTGATTTGCTCGCCGGTGAAGGCTTCCCCGCCGGAATCCTCAGCGGCGGAAGCACCGGAACCTGGGATGTCGATCTCGATCTGCCGGAGCTGACGGAGCTGCAAGCCGGTTCGTACGTCATGATGGACCTTGCCTACCGGCGTTTAGGGATTGACTTTCATCACGCCATGACGATTCTCTCCACCGTCGTCAGCGCCAATCACGACCGCTTCGTCACGCTCGACGCCGGATTCAAAGCGTTCGCGACCGATCACGGCTACGGCCCCGAGCCGGTTGGTCCCGCCGGAGCGAAATATCGCTGGGGCGGCGACGAATTCGGATTTCTCGATACATCTCTCGAAGGCAAGCCCGGTCTTGGAGATCGCATCGAGTTGATCGCCCCGCATTGCGACCCGACCGTCAATCTCTACGATCGGATTTATGTGTGCCGCGGCGAATCGGTCGAAGCCGTCTGGCCCGTGATGGAGCGCTCCTGATGCCTGACGTTCGTCCCACGCGGGTGCGCTACATCGTGCTCGCGTTCACTGTCGCCGTCTACATGATTACGTACATGGATCGCGTCGTGATCTCCAATGCCGCGCCCGTCATCCAGAAGGAATTCGGGTTTTCGCTGGTCACCATGGGCTGGATTCTATCGAGCTTCCGCTGGGCCTACGCGCTGTTTCAAATCCCCGGCGGATGGTTCGGCGATCGCATTGGCCCGCGCCGCGCGCTCGCCCTCATCGTCGTCTGGTGGAGCGCCTTCACCTCGCTCACCGCTTTCGCCTGGAGCGCCGTCTCGATGGGGGTCGTTCGATTCCTGTTCGGCATCGGCGAGGCCGGCGCGTTCCCCATCGCCACGCGCTCGCTTTCCCGATGGATGCTGCCCGGCGAACGCGGTTTCGCGCAGGGCATCACGCACGCGGGGTCGCGGCTGGGCGCGGCCATGACGCCTCCGCTTGTGGTCTGGATCATCACGCGCTACAACTGGCGGGCGGCCTTCGTCACCTTCGGAATCATGGGCGTCCTCTGGGCCGTCGCCTGGCTGTTCTATTACCGCGACGCGCCCGACGAACATGCGGGCGTCAACCTCGCCGAGCGCGACCTGATCCGCTCCGCCACCGGAGGTTCACAGCGCCGCGTGGGAGCCGCCGTCCCGTGGCGCAGGATTCTTTCGAACGCCGGCCTCTGGTATCTCGCGTTGATGTATTTCTGCTACAACTATTGCCTCTCGACGTATCTCGACTGGTTCCCCACGTACCTTCATCAGCATCGCGGCTACGATCTGAAACAAATGGGATT
>JBEKNN010000014.1:0-65175 GCA_049522755.1 Bryobacteraceae bacterium
CTGCCAGGCCATGATGATCAAAGAGGCGGCGGTTTTGCGCCGGAGGAATCTGCTGCCGGTATCCCTCACGTGATCGTCAATCAGACGATGGCGCGCAAATTTTGGCCGGCGGAAGATGCAGTGGGCAAAACGGTGTGGCTGGGCGGCTGCGAGGGCGAGGTTGCGAAGCCCGGCGCCGTGATTGGCGTCGCGAGGGATGCGAAGTACCACGAGCTCAACGAAGAGCCGCAGCCTCTCTACTACCTTTCGCGCCATCAAGAGCCCGAACATTCCTTTTACTCCCTGATTGTTCGCACGGCAGGCGATCCGCGCCAATGGACCAAGCCGGTGCTCGATCTGGTGCGGCGACGGGCCGGAGAGTTGATTATCTACGATAGCGGCACGCTGGAAAATGCGGTGGCGCTTTCGCTGTGGGAAGTAAAATGCCAGGCGTCCCTGCTGTCCGCCCTGGGATTGCTGGCCATCGTGCTGGCGGCCATCGGCGTTTATGGCGTGGTGGCTTGCTCGATGGCACAGCGCACGCGCGAAATCGGCGTCCGCATGGCTCTTGGCGCGGCGCCTTTAGATGTGCAATGGATGGTCTTGGCGCACGGACTACGCGTTACAGCCATCGGGATCGCGCTTGGATTGCTGCTCAGCGCCGCCACGGTCCGCCTGCTGCGCAGATTCCTGTACGGATTGAGTCCCTTCGACTCTCTCGCGTTCGCCGCTGCCAGCCTGGCGTGGATCCTCATCGCCATGCTCGCCAGTTGGTATCCGGCCCGCCGCGCCACCGGCGTCGATCCGATGACTGCGCTGAACTTTGAGTGATCGCAGATTCTTGGGCCCCCGTCCCGCCTATTTTCTCGGGAGGGCTTCAGTTGCCTTCGCACTGCAGCCGCAAACCAGGATCGAGGAGGCTGATTGGAGGGATGCGTTCGTTCCATATGCTGACGCTCGATCACCGGATTTGACCGATCCACCTGGACAGAGTGGGCATATCGTCCATTAGAGCCGCAACGGGGATGGGTGCGGTCAAGCTTCCGAAATCGCCGTATTTGTCCACGACGCGCACATGTGCTCCCAATGATATGGTGTGTACCGAAACGCGAATTAGTTCTCGGAGGGCCGCTCGATGTGATCGATGACGAGGTGTTGAGCGGGGGCTTTAGCAGGTTCGAGGCGGAGGCCCAGTTTCTGTACGGCGGCCATAATCGCGCTAGTCGAATCTGAGGGATCGGGAGCTGTGGCAGCGGCGGCTGTCTCGTGTGCTCCCTCCCACGGAAACAGTTCCTGTTGCGTCAACTGGAGGTGGATATCGAACTTCCCCGTGAGACCGGTTCTGTCGATGACATCGCGGTCCAATGCGACAGAGAACTGGGCGCAAAGGTTGGCCAAGGTCGAACCGAAGGTGACGATTCCGCCACCTGTATCCGGCCCGAAGGGTCCACAAGGTGGGGGTTTGCCCGGTCCGAAGGCGGTCTCAGGATGAGCAGGATCTATCAGAGCGCAGCCACCCTCCTTGGACGCCGTGAGCTTGGCCCCGCCTTTTCCGATAACCAGCGCATAGACTGAGACTTCCTTGTAGTCTTGATGGATCTTAAGCTGGGATCGCTCTTCCAATAACGTTTGCAGCATGGGGCCGCGCATCATGCTGATAGTCTGAGGCGTTTCCGGCTTCGCGTCGATGGTGTAGCGCTCGGACTCGGCCCACGATGGCTCTCCGTCGATTTTCTGGTTCATCACTCTCTGCGAAAGCGTGGCGGCTTCGGGATCGGGTTTGGCGCTCGCATACCGAAGGTAAGCGAAGCGGATGAGGAGATCCACTGGCACGCATGTGAATCTTAATAGGCCGGGATCCCCTGGCGTGGCGGCGCCGCCTCCCCGCCCACGGCCGGGTGGGACAGCTCTGGGTTGGCATGGTTTGATGGATACTACTTCGAATCTCGGGCGCGGCGCGGATTCGGATTGCGCGCCCATTGGTGGCGCTTCCAGAATCCCAATTATGAGCACAACTGACCCAGCGAACAGGCCGGCGGTAAGTCTGAACCTTTCTGAAGAGTTGAGTCTGAGCACGATGCTGTTGAGCATGAGGCCAAAACCTGTAGCTAGCAGTCCCCCCGACGGTATCGATCTTACTCGATTCCGCCAGTGGGAACAACTGCTCTGCTGCACTCGCGACCAAGTTCCAGGAAAGAAGGCTCTCTGGAAACTTGTGCTCGCCGAACCGGAACCGTGGCCGTGTAGTTTCCAGAAAGCCCGTCTATCACCCGGAACCACACCTTTCCCCCGGAGGGCATCCCTTTCGTAACGAGAGCGTGATAGACTCCCACCAAAGGGAGGGCCTCGTGGGGAATTTCGCCGCTACCCTTGCGATATCGCTGTTGGTTACCCACTGTTGGGCGCAAAAGCCTTCCAGCGCGGGCGCCGCGGCGCCGATCATCCGCACGGAGACACGCGCCGTGCAGGTGGACGTGGCGGTGCGCGACTCGCATGGAGCGCCGGAGCGAGGGCTGACGAAGGACGACTTCACGCTGCTCGACGACGGGAAGCCGCGTGCCATCGCGTTCTTCAGCGCGGGAGTGGGAGATCCTGCGTCTGACGAGACGCCGCCCGTGCCGGCCCCGTCAACGATGCCGCGCGTTTTTTCGAACACCGCGCCTTCGAATGTGCCGCACGAAGCTCTGACCGTGATTCTGTTGGACGCCAGCAGCCCGGCTCTCGACCTGACTACCGATTTTATAGGCGTTGGCCTTTTGGCCCACGTCCGCCAGGACGCAATGGACGCTATGGCGAAGCTTCCGGCGAAGGAGCGGATCGCCATTTATCACATCAGCCCCGGCGGCCTGGAAATCGTGCAGGACTTTACCACCGATCGCGACCTTTTACGGGAAAGCATAAAGGCGTGGTCAATTCCGATGGATTGGAAACCGTGCGACCCCAGAGTCGACCCCGTCTGCGCGGCTCACCCTGAAATGAACGAACACCTTATCCGCATGGGTGCAATCAGCACGCTCGATTCCTTGCGCGTCCTCGGAGAGAAACTGGCCCGGCTGCCCGGACGGAAGAATCTGATCTGGCTGACGGCGGGTTTCCCGATGCGGTGGGTCGTCCAAATGGGGCCTCAGTCTCAACAGGCCCTTGCAAAATTGAACGACGCTAACGTTGCGCTGAACGCGATCGATGTGCGCGGCGTGGGCCCGGGCTTAAGGGATCCGGACGTAAATGTGATGAAGTTGCTGACCGAGGGGACCGGCGGAAGGACATATTCTCAAAATGACATCGGCGGGCAAATCCTGGAAGCTGACGAAGCCTACCGCACCAATTACACATTGGGCTTCTATCTCGGCGATAAGGAACGGGACGGTAACTTTCATAAGCTCGAAGTGCGCGCCAGTCGCGCCGGATTGAGCCTCAGCTACCGGAAAGGATATGTAGCAGAGAAGGCGTCGGGCAGTGCGCCGACGAAAGAATCACCCGAGACCGAGCTGCTGAATCCAGCCGAGGCCACAGATATCGGCATTACGGGCAGAGTCGATGTCACGCCTGGCGAGCCGAATCCCACGCTGCATTTGAAGCTATCACTCGACCCGCGCGGCCTCACGCCGCGGCCGCACGACAACGGGCCCGTAGTCAAAATCACGCGTATGTTCGCCGAAATGGACGCGCGAGGCGCGATCCTGGTGGAAGGGCAGGACTCGAAAGAGGTCGTCGTCCCCGCGAACTTGCACGATTTTCACTGGGAACAGTCGCTGCCGCTGGTTCCGGGCGGTGTGAAGGTGCGTGTGATTGTGCGGGATGAAGGGACGGGAAAAGCTGGCACGCTGACGCTACCGATCGGTGATGCCCACTGAAAACGTAACTGCAACTGGCGCCGACCGATTGCGCGAGCGTTGACAACTCGCTCACGAATTGACGGGGCGGGCCTCAAACTCCCGAAGAGTGGGCTTCTCGTACAGTGGCTTTCGTTACTCGGAGCCAACCCGGCAAATCGGCCGGTCAAATTTATCGTAGACACTCTACACCAAAAAATGTAGAATACCTACACAATGAACAACAAGGCGCCCTCCCGCGTAGAGCTCCTGCAAGGCACGCTCGACCTGCTGATCCTGCGCACCCTGCTGCCAGGACCCAATCACGGTCACGCGATCGCCAAACACATTCAGAGGACTTCAGAAGATCTGCTCCAGGTCGAGACCGGTTCTCTCTACCCGGCCCTCCACCGGCTGGAGGCGAAGGGCTGGATCGGGGCTTCCTGGGATCTGTCCGACAGAGGTAAGCGTGCCCGGTTCTATCGCCTTACGGCGCTGGGGCGCAGGCAACTTGCCAGTGAGCAATCCAAATGGCAGGCGTTCTCCCGCGCCATGGGATTGATCTTAAAACCCGTCGATCAGGAGGGGAAATGACATCGTTCTTTCGCAAATTAAGGTGGTTGACGCGGCGCCCTGGCAAGGAAGCCGAACTCCAGGAGGAACTCCAGTTCCACCTGGAAGAGGAAGCCGCCGAGCGCCAGTCGCAAGGCCTGGCCGACGCAGAAGCGCGGCGCGCGGCCCGCCGGGAATTGGGAAACGTGGCGCTAGTACAGGAGGACACGCGCGCCGCCTGGACTTGGACATTCGCGGAACAACTCGCGCAGGACCTTCGCTACGGCCTGCGTACGATTGCCGCCAACAAGACTTTCAGTGCGATGGCAATCCTGTCGCTTGCCTTGGGAATCGGGGCCAACACCGCGATCTTCAGCTTCATGGATTCGATCCTGCTGCGCTCGCTGCCGGTGGCCGATCCCGAGTCGCTGGTGGTGCTGAGCTGGCGCACGCCGCGCCCCGAATTCCACGGCTCGGACCGGCATGACGACAACTACAAGGACCCCAACGGGGGATACATCGGTGGGAATTTCGCCTACCCGGCATTCGAGCTGCTGCGCAAGAACGACTCGGTTTTCTCGAGCGTCTTCGGGTATCAGAGCGCCGGCGCTCTCAACCTGACAATCCGGGGCCAGGCCGAGCTCGCCAAAACAGAATACGTGTCTGGCGACTATTTCCGCGGGCTGGGAACTCCACCGGCCGCCGGGCGGCTGATCGCCCCGGATGACGATCGCGCGAGCGCTTCGTCCACGGCCGTCATCAGCTTCGCCTTAAGTCAACGGCGGTTCGGAGGACCTGAAAATGCGCCGGGGCAATCGATTCTGATCGACAATCTGCCCTTCACCGTAATCGGCGTCGCTCCGCCGGAGTTCTTCGGCGCCGATCCGGACAGTCCACCCGACATCTACGTTCCTATGCACGCCAACGTCGTCCTGGAGGCCCGGGATTACTCAGCCGCGACGTACTTCGACCCATACTACGATTGGGTTGTGCCCATGGCGCGATTGCGCCCCGGCGTCAGCGCGATGCAGGCGCAAGCGGCGTTGGCCGGCCCGTTCCACGAATGGGCGCGCACGGCGGATCCGAAGCGCCGGGAAGAGGACGTTCCGACCCTGGTGGTCCGGGAAGGCTCGGGCGGCCTCGACGGCCTGCGGCGGACCTACTCGAAGCCGCTATATATCCTGCTGACGCTGGTGGGCCTGATCCTGAGCATCGCATGCGCGAACATTGCCAATCTCCTGCTGGCGCGCGCGGCCGCCCGGAAGCGTGAAATCGCTCTTCGGCTGAGCCTGGGCGCCGGACGACTTCGGATCATCCGCCAGTTGCTCACCGAGAGCGTCCTGCTTGCCATGCTGGGCGGCGCGCTGGGTGTTGCGTTCGCCATCTGGGGTATCCGTTTCCTGACTCTGCTGCTGGCGAATGGACGCGAGAACTTCACCTTGCGCGCGGAATTAAACTGGCACGTGCTGGCGCTGGTGGCCGGGCTCTCGCTATTGACTGGCGTGCTGTTCGGGCTGGCTCCGGCTTTGCAATCGACGCGCATGGACTTTATGCCGGCGCTCAAGGAATCGCGGACCGGCGAAGCGCGCGGACACGGGTTTGGCCGGTTCGGCCTGAGCCGCCTCCTGATGGTCTCGCAGATCGCCGTCACGCTTCTGATTCTGGTTGCGGCCGGCTTGTTCCTGCGGACGCTTTCGAATCTGGCGTCCATTCAGCTCGGGTTCAACCGGGACAACGTGTTGACGTTCCAGTTGAACGCGCGGCAGGCGGGACACGGCGACCCCGAGATCGTGGCCTTCTACGAGGATCTTAGGACGCAGTTCAGCGCTATCCCGGGCGTCCGCGCCGCCAGTCTCTCGAATCATACGCTGATCGGAATGGGTACCAGTGCAGGGGATGTCCGCGTGGCCGGCGCATCCCAGAATGGCAGGATTTTGACCATCGGAGCCGGTTTCTTTACCACCATGCAGATTCCCCTGCTGATGGGTCGCGAAATCGACGAGCGCGACCGGCTCGGCTCGCCCATGGTTGCGGTGGTGAATGAGGCGTTTGCCAGAAGAAGCTTCGGCGATGGGAATCCTCTCGGCCAGCACCTTACCCCGCAGCATGGGTGCCCGAAATGCGACATCGAGATCGTGGGAGTATCCGCGAATACGCTTTATGGCGACCTCAAGGGAAAGGTGGAACCGACAGTCTATCTGCCGTTCGCACAGGGCGGCTGGGGACCGGTGCAGCAGATGGTCTACGAGCTGCGAACCGCGGGGAACCCGCTCAACTACGTCCATGCCGTGCGCGATCTGGTTCAGCGGGCGGACCAACGCCTGCCCTTGTCCGAAGTGAAGAGCCAAAGCGCGTGGATCAACCAGGAGATCAACCAGGAGATCACGTTTGCCCGCCTGTGCAGTGCGTTTGCGATCCTCGCGCTGGCGATTGCCTGCGTGGGCCTCTACGGGGCCATGTCGTACAGAGTCGCGCGCCGGACGGGCGAAATCGGCATCCGGATGGCGCTTGGGGCGCAACGCAGCCGGGTAGTTTGGATGGTCCTTCGCGAGGTGGTTCTACTGGCGGCAGTAGGGCTCGCGATCAGTGTGCCAGCAGCGCTTGCGGCGTCAAAACTGGTGGCATCGTTTCTCTTCGAAATGAAATCGAACGATCCGTGGGCTTTGATCGGAGCAGGGGCGATCCTGGCGACCGCGGCGATTCTGGCCGGCTATCTGCCCGCCAGAAATGCGTCTCGGATCGATCCGTTGACCGCACTGCGGCACGAGTGAGGCTCCCAGACGCGTCCCAAGAACGTTGCAGGCGCCTCGTGATTAGCGTCGGGTAAGTCGCCCCTCCTTTTTGGGTTGTTGAAGCCGCCGCCGTCTGCTCAGGAGCATTTCACTGAAACGCTCGGGGGCTTCATTCCACTATGAAACTGAAAGGTTCACGCAAAACCGAACCGGAGGGAACCATGAACGACGAAACGGGCGGGAATACTTCCATGCGCTTTCCCATGAGTTATAGGCTTCGCTATGTAACGGCGCCGCCTGCCGCTGAACGCACAGGCTCCGGCGAGACCGTATGGATGAGCCGCCACGAAGTGGCTTTTCTCGCAAAGGGGCCGGCCAGTGTGGGCGACAAGGTCCGGATCTTCATCGCATGGCCGGTTCTGCTGAATGGCGCAGTTCCGCTTCAACTGATCGTGAACGCCGAGATCGTCCAGTGTTCGGGACCTCTGAGCGTCGCCAAACTGACGAAGCACGAGTTTCGCACGCGGGGCGTCCAATCTTCCTCGATGGTCGTGAGACATCCCGTGGCGCTGCCAGCCCCGGAGCAGTATCCGTTCCGCCGCATGCCCTACGCCGAGCCGGCTGCGGTCGCGAGCCGGCCTTGGCAGGAGGGCTTGCGGCCGGCTGCCGCCGCGGCCAGATAAAGAAAAACGCATCCCGCGTCATCTGTTTTACGCAGCCCCTCTATATAATAGATGGGACAAGCGGGTGGCGTAAGCGTGGAATTTCATCTTTTCGATGCCGAGTATGTACGGAAACTGGCGGATGGCGATGCCGCAACGGAATCGCACTTTAGCGCCTATTTCGAGAGATTCATTCTCACCAAATTGCGCGCCCGCAAGGTTTCCGTGGAAATGGCGGAGGATGTCTGTCAGGAAACGCTGCTCCGCGTGCTTAAGTCTCTGCGGCAGGGCTCTGGCGTTTCGCAGCCGGAGCGCTTTGGGGCATTCGTGAACGCGGTTTCGAACAACGTCTTCCTGGAGCTTACGCATAAGCAATCGCGCCACGTGCTGGTGGACGAGGACACGCCCGAGCCGGTGGACAAGGCTGCCGGTGCGGAGACCAAGCTGATTACCGAAGAGCGGAAGCAGATGGTGGCCGCCGTTCTCGAGGAATTATCGCCCAAAGAGCGCGAAATCCTGCGATTGGTCTTCTTCGAGGAGGCGGACCGGCGCCAGATCTCGGAGCAGTTTCAAGTTGACCCCGACTATTTGAGGGTGCTGCTGCACCGGGCCAAATCGAAGTTTCAACTGGCGTATAGCCGCCGGCAGAGGGCGTTTCAGCGCACCGTCGCGCTGTTTTTTCTTTGCAACGCTATGGTTCTGAAAATCACAATGGAGTAGCGGGCCGCGGAAAGAATGTCATTAATCTGGAACGAAACGCTCCGCGGCGGCACTACCTGACAGAGACTCGCATGGACCACAATCTAGCATCCGAAACGTACGCTGCGGAACGATACCTCCTCGGCGAAATGCCCCCCGAGGAAAGGGATGAGTTCGAGGAGCACTTTTTCTCCTGCCGGGTGTGCGGCGAGGATGTGCAAACCACCTCTGTGTTCATAGAGAACGCCAAAGCCCTGTTTCTCGAGCGGGATCTGCAGACTTCGCCGGCGCTCAAGAACGCGATGCTCTGGCGCGACTGGTTGAAGCGGGATTGGATCGGCTGGTTGAGGCTCCCGGTTACGGTTCCCACTTTTGCGGCGCTGTTGCTGGCGATGATCGTCTGTTACCAGAATGTCTCGGAAATTCCACGTCTCCGCAAACCTGTATCCGTGTCCTCACCCTTGGTTTTCGATGGGGAAACCCGCGGGTCTCTGCCGCATCAGTCCGAGGATATGCCGCTGCATTTTCAGATGTTGCTGTCGGATTCCACCGATAGCCCACGGGTTGCGATAGAAGTGATCGGCGCCAACGGACGAATGGTGCGCAGCGAAACCGTGGAAAGCCCTGGACTCAATCGACTTTTGGATGTATACTGCCCAGGCACGCTTAATCCCGGCCGTTACACTTTTATTGTCCGTACCGATCAAGGGGGAAAACCCGGTCCGGAATTGGGCCGGGGCCAGTTTGAGATATCCACCAAATATTGAAGGAGAGTAGGAGTTCATGAGCGCTGCGCCCGAACAACGATACCTGTATTCCGGACACACCGTAGGGGCTTCGGCCCAATTCCACCGCCTCGACAATGTGGAGAACCTGAACCATAGGGTCCCCGCGCTGGGCGCGAGCGTTCTTCCGGTGACGGGCGGCTTAGCCGTTGCCCACGTCGCCGACTATTCCTATGTCGTGGATCACCCGCGGCACAGGACCCTGCTGTCGGTCCGCCGCGTCGATTCCTCGGCCGAAGGCAGGGAGTACGGGGACCGTTTTGAAACCGAGGTGGGCGCGGAGGTTGAGTCCATCCGCGTGGTGGAGAAGCTCCATGTCGATTTCATCAAGTTCCACATGCTATCCACTCTGGAGAAGGGCAAGGCCGAACCGACGGTCTCGACCAGGGGTAACGAGATCGAAGGAATGCGCCTTGGCCGCGTGAAAGTGAAGCTGGTGCTGGATGAAGAGCCGCTCGAATTCTCTGGATCGAAAGAGCAGCTCGCCGCGTTCTATAAGAATAAGAGGGCGGATTACCACCTGGAACACTCATGGCGGTTCGGCACTCCGCCGGAGACGGATAAGCTCGCCTCACCATACGGCATGCACACCTATTCGCTGGTGCGTGAGATCAAGCTGCAGGGCTCCGAAGTAGAGAAGCAGGGCATATCGGTGGAAGGGTATACCATCAGATGGAAAGGCTTCGGACGCATTGTACTCGGCGAGGTTGTGCTGCGGGGTAACAGCCGGCAGGTGACGCTGGTGCGGCTGGCGATGGGTTCCAGTGCGGGCGGTCCAGGGTCGATGGGCTGTGGCCAGACAAATGGACAGCTCGGCAGCAGCTAGCGTTCACTTAGTGCAGGCGGATCAAGTCGCGGCGTTCACGCTCGTGTGAGCGCGCTTTGAATCGGGGGCGTTAGGTGAACAGTGTCGGGGTTAACGCTGCTGCGCTTCTCATTGCAGTCTCCATCGCGTCGTGCTCGCGGTTCGAATCGCCGGAGACGGCCTACCGCCGGGCTCAAACGGCATTCATAGCCGCCAGGCTCGACGAGGCGGCCTCCTACGCTGCCAGCGGCGCCTCCCGCTTCAGCAACGATCCAAACTCCCCGTGGTTTTGGAAATTCCGGCTCCTCGAGGCCGAAGCGCTCGCCGCCGAATCCAAGAATAAGGATTTGGAGAAGCTGCTCGGCGATCCGGTTCCTCCTCTTCCCGCCCTCGGACAATTGGAGGTCCGCCGCCTGATCGACCTTGCGCCCCTGCGACCCAGGGACGCGGCGGAGATTCTGCGCAAAGCCGGCGCCGCCGCGACCGATCCGGAACTCGAAATCCGCATCAAGCTGAGCCAAGGCATTCTCGCTTCCAAGGAAAGCGATGCGGGCGAGGCCTCGTTCCGCGCCGCTCTTGCAATCGCCGAGCGGTTGGGAAATCCCTATTGGCAGGCTAATGCGCTCAGCAATCTGTCATATTCGTTCAAGTTTCAGCAGCGCTATGAAGAGGCTCTCGATTTTGGGCTGCGCGCGCTCGCCGCAGCCGGTAAATTCCCGCGAGTGGCCGCACAGGCGCACGGCAATCTTGGCTCCGTCTATGGGTACCTGGGCGAGTTTGAAATGGCGTTCGAGCACGAGGGGAAGGCGGCGGAAATATTTGAAGCGATCGGCGCCCGCTACAACTGGATGACCGCTTTAGGCGAGCTTGGATTACTGTACGACCGCCAGGACCAGTTCGCAAAGGCGATAGCCACTTACAAGCGCGCCTTCGAAATCGCCCTCGATCTGAATAACAAAAGGGAGGCCCAGCGGCTCGCCGGGAATCTGTCTTTGACCTGTCTCAAATCGAAACAGTGGGATGCGGCCGAGGAGTGGAACAATCGCGCCTTCAGCCTTGCCACTCAGAGCGATGCGCGATACCTGCTCCCTACCCGTGAGAGGAATCGGGCGTTGATCGCCTTTGAGCGAGGGCGCCCCGAGGAGGCGGCCCGTATCTGCGAGGAGTTACTCCGAACCGTTCGCGATCAGCCGGAAATTCGCTGGTCGGTCTATGACTTGTTGGGAAGGATCGACGTTGCCGGCAAGCGATTCGCGAAAGCCAATGCGGAGTTTGCCGCCGCGCTCAAGATCATCGAAGGGACACGATCGGATCTCAACGCCGCCCCCAATAGAATCACTCTGCTTTCGCGGCTGATTCCGTTTTACCAGGATTATGTGGATGCTCTGGTCGATCAGAACGACGACGCCGGCGCGCTGCGCGTGGTGGAGTCAAGCCGGGCGCGCGTGCTGGCCGAACGGATGGGCCGTGCTCTGAAGCCGGAGCAATTCCCCAACCAGGCTGCGCTGCAGCAGTTCGCTCGGTCGAGCAAGTCGTCTCTGCTCTCATTTTGGTTTGCCCCCGACAGGTCGTTCGCGTGGTTGATCTCCGCGGGCGGCGTCCGCAGGTTCAGCCTGCCGCCCGCCGGCGAGGTGGAAGCGCTGGTCAGCCGTTATCGCCAGGTTGTGGAACACAATCTCCCCGATCCTATTACTGCAAACGACCCATCCGGCGCGGCTCTCTGGAGCAAACTGTTGTTGACCGAAATCGCCCCGCAGATACCGCCGGGCAGCCGCTTGATCGTGATTCCGGACGGCCCTCTGCATCGCCTCAACCTGGAGACCATGATCAACCCCGCGCCGGCGCCGCATTACTGGATCGACGATGTGGAAATAGCCATCGCGCCTTCCATCGCCATCGCCGCATACAAGTCTCCTGCCGTTTCGAAGCATGTGCCCTCGCTGCTGCTGATCGGCGCGCCCGACTACGCGGGAACGAATTACCTCACGCTTCCCAAGGCGGCCAGTGAGCTAAGCGACATCGAGTCGCATTTTCCGGGCGCCAATAAGAAGGTTTACAACGGCGCCCTGGCGTCTCCCGCCGCTTACGCCCAGGCCGGCCCCGGCGGTTTCTCGCTGATCCACTTCGCCGCGCACGCCGAGGCTAACGCCCAAATGCCGCTGGAATCGGCGATCGTTCTCTCGCCCCAGGGCGGCCAGGACAAGCTGTACGCGCGCGACGTAATCGACATCCCTATAAACGCCGATCTGGTGACGATATCCGCCTGCCGCAGCGCCGGCGCGCGGACCTATGCCGGCGAAGGTCTGATCGGCTTCGCATGGGCTTTTCTGCGAGCGGGTGCGCGCAACGTGGTCGCCGGCCTTTGGGACGTGAGCGATACCTCCACCGAAGCGCTGATGGACCGCTTCTACGCCGGCATCGCCTCCGGACAGGACCCGGTGAAGGCGCTACAGAGCGCCAAGCTGGCGTTATTGAAGGGCGATGTAGCTTACCGGAAGCCGTTTTACTGGGCGCCGTTTCAAGCGTACGTGGGCTCGGCGGCGCCGTAGTAGGGCGTGGTTGTGCGAGTTTGCCGGCGGCGGCTGATGGTCGTCTATGGTGCGCCGGCAGCCGCGTGTTCTGCGGCGCTCAGGCTCCGGAGCACGAGCGTGCGCCTTGACCTGGCTGCATGAACCCAGCCCCTTCTGTACAAGTTGTAGGGCGGACCCCCTGGTCCGCGCGGGTCCCCCTGGACCCGCTCTTCGCTCCGCAAAATCAGCCTCATGAAGCCGGTCTCCCGCAAATCTCCTCGGCCTCGGATGAGCCGCGCGAGAGATGTCACACGGCGCTCTACATTCGAGGAGACGGGTCAGTAATCCGCAATCGCACAGTAATCGCACCGCGCTCTCGAACTGCATCAGGAACGCCTGCGTGCAACGCCGCGGACGCGCTCCATCGCCGTGGATGCGCTTTCGAGTTTGCGGGCCCGCTCGGCAGGCGTGAGCCGCAATTGCTCAATCAGCAGCGTCATGTCGATGCCGTACTCTCGCGCGGCCTCAATGCGGCCGCCAGGCGCAGGGTGACGAAGGCGCTGCTCCGCACGCGCTAGTTGCTCCCCAGTTAGCGCCTTAAGTTCCGTCATCGCATGGTTCTACCGAATATTCGAAAGACTCCAACACGGGGCGATTGAGTGACAGCCCGATTTTGCGGAGCGAAGAGCGGGTCCAGGGGGACCCGCGCGGACCAGGGGGTCCGCCCTACAACTGAATGGCTATTGCGGCCGCGCCCCCGCCAACGAGGCCGTGGCCAGGCTTCCGCCGAGCCCCATGGTCTCTACCGCCGATGAGGGTACGATCACCATCGAGCCGCGCTCTTTGATCGCCTCATACAGCATGTTCATGGCGCGCAGATGCAGCGCCGTCGGGTTGTTCTGGTAGACCAGCGACGCTTGCGCGAACTTGTCCGCGATTTCGGTTTCCGCCTGCCCCAGAATGTTGCGGGCCTGGCGTTCGCGCTCGGCCTGCGCCTGCCGGGACATGGCGTCCTGCAGCTCCATGGGAATCTGTACGTCGCGAATCTCCACCGATTGCACGGTGATGCCCCATGGATTCGTTTTACTGTCGAGAATGCGCTGCAGCTCGAGGCCCAGCATCTCGCGCTCGGCCACCATCTGGTGCAGATCGTGGCGGCCAATCGATTCCCGCAGCGCCGTCTGCGCGCTCATGTCAACGGCTTGCGCAAAATCCTGCACCTCGAGGATCGATTTTTCGGCGTTCCATACCAGCCAGAACACGATCGCGTCCACGTTCACCGGAACCGTGTCGCGCGTGAGCGTCGATTCGGCCGAGACGCCGGCCACGCGCACGCGTTGATCGACGTACCGGCTGATGGAATCGACCACGGGAATGATGTGGTAGAGCCCCGGCCCGCGCAGGCCGATGTAGCGGCCGAAGCGCAGCACCGCGACCTTCTCCCACTGGTTGGCCATGCGGATGGCGAAGAGGAAATAGAGTCCAATCAGGGCGCCGGCCAGCATGGGATACGGACTTTGCGCGGCGACAGTCAGCCCGGCGCCGGCGGTTATGGAGAGTATGAACACCGCTAGACCAATGCGGCTGATGCGAGGGTCGAACGATTGTGAGCTCATGGTGTTATCTCTTGTTTTTTGGGCGATCGGCGTAAGGATCATTGATTTGCTCCAGTAATTCTTCAACGGTGAAACCGGCGGAACCGGCGCGCGCGAGGAAATCGGAAACCAGCTGGCTCAACTGGCGCTGCCGCTCGGCGTCGGGACGCTTCGGCTTCTGGCGGCTGATGAAAGTGCCCGTGCCCTGCTGAGTTTCCAGAATGCCCCGAATTTCCAGCTCGCGGTAGGCGCGCATTACGGTGTTGGGATTGATCGCCAGATCCACCGCCACCTGACGGACGGTGGGAAGCTGGTTGCCCGCGGCCAGCGATCCCGATGCCAGCGCGCCGGTCACCTGGTCGATAAGCTGCCGGTAGACCGGCACGCCGCTATCCGCATCCAGGCGGAAGGCGAAAGCGGCGCCGTTGCGTGTAGTGCTCATCTAGAATCATAGTGTACTAGTTAAGTAACACAATCAATCGGGTAAATGCCCGATCCGGCGGCATGGCAGGCGAAAGCGCCTGCCCCACTCAGAAGTGAAATTTGATGGCGGCTTGAAGCAGGCGCGGAGCGGCGGCGCTTACCACGCTGCCAAAATTCGGATCGTTGATCTGCCCGTCCACCGCGGACGGGCCGTAGAACTGCGCGTGATTGAACACATTGAAAGCTTCGACGCGTATATCGATCGATTTCGATTCCGTGACCGGCATCGTCTTGCTGATCTGCATGTCGAAATTATTGATGCCGGGGCCGTAGAAGAAGCGGCGCGCCGCGTTGCCTAATTGCCCTAGCGTCTCCGGCGCGAAGAGACTGGTATTGAATTCAGGCCGGCCGTTGCGTGGGTTGGTATTGATATCGAGCGGCCCCGCGGTCATCTGCGGCGTGTCGAGCAGTTGGTTGTTGACGCCGTTGCCCAGCGTCCCGAGCAGAGACCGGTCCGAATCGTCGGACAGCGTCACGGGGAAGCCGGTGGTGAAGCGGGTTGTGCCGGAAAGGCTCCATCCCTCGGTCAGCCGGTTGCGCCGGAATAACTGGTCGAATGGCAGAGTATAGGTGTAGGTGGCCACGAAATTCTGCGTCATGTCCCACGAGGAAATCACGCGCGTGAGGGCCGCATTGAAGGGATTGGTCTGCTCTCCCAGATTCGACGCTTGATCGATGGATTTCGAATAGGTGTAGCCCACCAGAACGGTGGTTCGCTTAGTGGCGGCAAATCGCAGGGTGGATTCCAGAGCGTTGTAAGCGGAATTGCCCACGGTCTTTTGGGCGGTGGTGGAACCGAAGTTAGGACCCAGGCCGACGCGAGTTCCCTGGTACACCTTGCCGGAGGCGGATGTGTAGACGGCGTCTTCGCCAAACGGCCCGCAGGTGGAGCTTCCAGGCGCCACCTCGCCCGGCTGGCTGAGACTCAGACACAGCGCGGGATTGCCCACATTCGTCGGAACCAGGACCAGCAGATGGTGGCCTTCATTGCCCGCGTAGCTTACCGTCAACAGAGTATCTTTGCCGATCTGCCGTTGAATCGAAAGCATGTAATTCTCGGTATAAGGCACGCTGTTCCGGTAGTAGAAATAAGGGTCGGCGCCGATCGGAGTGACAGCCGCAAAATTGAACCCCGTGAATGGATTACTCGCAGAGACATTATGCGGCGGGAAGTTCAGTGGAAACGGATCGGTGTTCTGTGCGCCGTCGGCGGAGTTGATGAACGGCGTAGCGAACAGTGGCGGCTCCGGGCTGAGATAGTTGTATCCATAGGGAGGCACGCCATACATGACTCCCGCCGATAATCCGGGAAAGGCCGTATAGAAGATGCCATAACTGGCGCGAATGCTGCTCTTACCCGGCTCGCCGAAGAGAGCTTTCAGGAGTCCATTGTCGAAGTGGGGAGAGTAGGCAAGGCCAAGCCTGGGAGCGAAGTTGTGGTACTGCGACGGCGTGAGAGTAGATGGAATGCCGGGATCGCCGGGTACAACCAGTCCATTCATCGCGTTGGGATAGAGGATGGATTGCTCGCCCGGAACGATGGTCTGAAGCTGATTGTATTTTTCCCACCAGGGCATGATGAGATCCCAGCGCACGCCCACGTTGAGAGTCAGATTGCCGGTCGCCCGCCAGCTATCTTCCGCGAAGGCCGCACCGTAACGATTACGCAGATAGAAGTGTTGGCCCGTAGTCTGGGTATAATTACTCGGAAACCCTAAGAGAAAGTCCGCGAAGGCGGAGCCGGTTTCGGTCCCATCGATATTGAACGTTCCATTGAACGTCGCGTTGGGCGATTCATTGACCTGGTCGCCGTGGAACTGGCCGCCGAATTTGAGCGTATGAGCGCCGATCACTTTCGAGACTGTGTTACTTACATAGAGAGTGTTGTTCCATTCATCGACGTTGGTGATCGGGACGCCCATCACGAAGGACGGGAAGACGATATTCTCAACGCCTTCAAACTGGGGCGCCTGGACCACGATGCCCGGCGTGCCCGCGCCCGTCACGAAGCCTTGAGACTGAAGACTTACTCCGAGTCCCCCTTGCGGCTGGCCGATATTATTCGCATTTCGCAGAAGGCCAATGTGGAATTCGTTAACGGTGGCAGCGCCAAGCACCTTGGTATCGCCGATGGTAAGCATCTGCGCCTGGCCGATGGTTAAGGCATCGAAGCCTGGTATGCTGGCGCCGCCCTGACCGCCGGGATAGGGATTGTCGAGCCGGTAATTGTCGACGAAGTAGTAGAAAGAGAGTTGACCGATGCGCGTATTCGCATCGAGACGTGCGCCGGCCTTGTCATCCCGCACTGTCTCCGGATACGCGGAAGTGGCGAAGAGATCCGTCCCGATGTTGGGCTGCGGAATGTATTTCAAAAGATTGACCGCCGGCGCCGACCAGGCCCTGGCAGGAATGACGGCGTTTGGGAATACACAAGTGGACGTGTTGGAACAGCCGGGCGTGTAATATGGCTCGCCTTGAGAGACGCCGTAGGCCAGTTCCTGAGTAAGTAGTTTGGCGGTATAAGGTCCACTCACCGTTCCCGTCAACTGGCTCGCAATATCGCTAAGGTTTCCAGTGCGATCTTGCAGCGAAGGCACGGAAGTTTCAGGCGAAGCGATGCCTTCCACGGTGCGCGTTCCCTGATAGTCGGCAAAGAAGAATACCTTGTTCTTCTTGACCGGGCCGCCGACTACGCCGCCAAACTGATTCTGGCGGAATGCGCCGCGAGTGTTATCGAAGAAATTCCTCGCGTCCAGGCGAGTGTTACGCAGAAACTCGAACGCGTCGCCATGAAACGCATCGCTGCCGGACTTAGTCACGACGTTAATCATGCCGCCGTTATAATTTCCGTATTCGGGGTCGAAGTTGTTCGTCAAAACACGGAACTGCTGGATAGAGTCAAGATTCGGGATGATCGAAGTTCCGCCGTTCATGTGCTCCTGCACGTCGATGGAATTCATCATGAATCCGTTGGACGATTCGCGCTGGCCGTCGATTGAGACATCGCCCGGATTCAGGTCGCCGGAGGGGTTGATGGTTCCAGTGACGCCCGCCATGATTACCGAAGTTGGCGTGAGGGTGGTCACGGGACTGACGCCGGGTTGAATCGCCAGCAGATCGGTGTAGCTGCGCCCGTTGAGGGGAAGCGCCTCAATCTGCTTGTCGGATACTACCTCGCCGAGATGCGTCGCCACGGTGTCGACTTGCGTTTGGATTGCCTCCGTGGATTCGGTAACCGTGACCGCTTCGGATCGCCGACCGACTTGCAACGCGGCGTCGATGCGGAGGGCCGCGTCGGTATCGACGGTGAGATTGGTCTTTTGTTCTGTCTGGAATCCGGTGGCTTCCAGGGTCAAATCGTAACGGCCCACGGGTAGCGCCGGAAAAGAGTAGAAGCCCTGCGCGTCGGAGGTCGTCTTGAATTCGGTCTTGAGCGCGGTGTTGATCAGCGTGAGTTTGGCGCCCGGAATCGCGGCGCCGCTGGGATCTTTAACCACGCCGGAGACGCTGCCGGCGGCGAATGCCCACAAGCACGACGCCGAAAGGAGAATCAGGGCGATGAGTTGGACTGACGGTCGCGCATCTGGAAATCTTTGTTTCACGCGGAGGGCCCCGTGCTTGGTAGCAAGATTCTCACTTTCGTAATACTACATGGACCGTGTTACAGATCTCAAGTTCGTAATACGGATCGCGAACTGGTTTGGATGTTGGCCAGTGACACTATTGGACCAAAAAGACAGGAGTGATGCTGACCGTTCCCGCGGAAGAACCGCAGTTGGCGCTATTGGGTATACGGAATTAGCGGTCGACACTGTTCACTTAACGCCTCCGGTTCGAAGCGCGTTCACACGAGTGTGAACGCTGCACGCAGGAGTGCGTGCGCCACGATTTGGATCCGCCTGCACTAAGGGAACAGTATTGGAATTAGCGGGGGGACCGGATCTTGGGGGCGGCTCCCATCCCGGCTGTTGCAACTCACTCGCATTAAGCGGCCGTGGAGGTTCCTGAGCCTTGAGCCTGGCAGGCCATGGGCCAGCCCCCCCTGTTTTCGGCGCAACGGCGGGCCTCGCTGAGGCGCTGATTCCGGTCGACCAGGCGGCGGATTCCGGCGCTCGAAAAATCAGACCCAATTTGCAGAATTTCCGGCGGAAAGTCGCGGGCCGGATCGTACTTTTCGCCCTTACTGTAGGCAAGCCGGGCAAGCAGTTGGGCCTCTTCGAGCGCCTGTTGATGGACGGCCTTGCGTTCAGCCCGCAGAGTGCGGAGCTGAGCCATATTCTTCTCAATGGCGCGGTGAATGCGCTGCTCATAGAGGGCCAGAAGCTGGAAATTGTCGCTCTTGGCGAGCCAGGTGCGGGCCTGGGAAAGCGCTTCGTCGATGGGAAGCTGGGCGGGGTCGTCCCGGTCCCGCGTGACGGGAGCGCCGAGTGCGCCGTTTTGGCCGAGCGCGAAGATGCCGGTTTCGAGGGCGCGTGCGCGCTTGAGACGCCAGTGATCTTCGGCGATGGATTGAGCGAGATCGCTCTCCAGCGCACCCACGGGTTGGAGAGATTCGCGGATGCCGGTGCAGTGCTTGTCGAAGGCCTGGTGCTCGTCGGCGGTGAGGAGGCAGATCTGGCCAGTGAGGCCGTGGCGATAGGCGTTGAGGCGGGTACGGTGCTTGCCTTTTTCGGTCTTGGGGCCGGTGGAATGCTGAGCGTTGGCTAAGTTGGCTTCTAATTGCGCGATGGTTGTCATGCGGGTTTTAACCTCTTGATAGAACGCAGCCCATGGGGCCGCGCCACTGACTTACCTCTAGCACGGCGTCTTGCGGCTGCACCGGTGGATTGCCTGTATCGTATTGAAAGGAAAGGGACGATTTATTTGGCGAAGGCGTGATCGGTCAGCGGCCAAGCGCGGAAAACCGGGGGCGGGACGCTTTTTTCCGATGGAATGCAGAGCCTTTTGGGGCGAATCGTCACGTGACTAGCTTAGCGAAGCCAGGCGGCGCAGAGCACGCGGCGTCCGGTACCAGCATCCAGTAGTAGCATCCGGTACCAGCGCCTCAGTACCGAAGCTCTTGAACCATTACCGGGACAGGACTAATATCCAGCTATATGGCACACGACGCCACAAAAACTCAGAAATATATCGACGACGCGCTGCGCATGTTCTCGTCCCAAACGAACCCTGTGGAACGGAACGTGCGCGCCTTCGCCTACCTTAGAGGGATGCGGCGGCGCGGCGATGAGCCGCTGCTCAAAACGTACTCGATTACCGTCCCCGACGATCCTGGCGCCCCCTTGGACGAAAGTCTGGCGGATGCGGAGCATTACATGTACGCCCGGTTCCTGGCAAGCTCAACCGGCGATATGACGACCAGGGCGCTCGTGACTGGCTATGAGACGAAGAAGTATATCGATCAGATGCGTGGAAAATTGCAGGATGCGCGCACTAATCCGAAATACCCCGTTCTGCCGCCGTCGTCGGACTCGATGCGCTGGGGATACAAAGGCGTCGACGACGGTCTTACCGATTACAGGGGGCAGCATGGCGGAGCTCTTGGCATTCCTGGTTCGGCGATCGTGGCAAACCGAAGTTGGATTACCGGGGGGGCGTATTAGATAGAAACTAAGAGTGAAAAGAGTGTTGGCCGCCGATGAACGCAGATGAACGCAGATAACGCCGATAGAGTTGTATTTTTTGAGTGGCGGTCTGTCAATGTCTAAGACGAGTTTCCGCGTATAGATCCGCGTTGATCAAACGCTCGATGTAAGCGGTGGCGGATAATCCCCCCGGCTTGAGGCCGCGCGCGAAGCCGTCTTCAACTTTCGGGCGGCGCTACCGAGTGCGACTGACTTGCGGGTCGAGAAAGCCGCCTGAAAGGCGGCTGCAGGCAGGATTGCCTGCCCCACAATGCTACGCGGAATAGCGGTTGAACTCGTCCACGCGGAAACAATGGGCCAGCGCGGTATCCCGCGTGATCCGGTTGGCGCGCACCAACTCGGCTAGCGATTGTTCCATCGTCATCATGCCCTCGGCGCGGCCTACCGAAATCTGCGAGCGAAGCTGATGGTCCTCGCCCTTGCGAATCAGGGCGCGCACCGCGTCGGTGGCAATCATAATCTCCGTCGCCGGCCAGCGGCTGACGCCGTCCACGCCGGGGATGAGCTGCTGCGCGATCACGGCCGCTAGCGACAGCGAAATCTGCTGGCGGATCTGCGGCTGGTTGGAGCTGCCGAACGAATCGAGAATTCGCGAAACCGCTTGCACGGCGTCGTTGGTGTGGAGCGTCGAAAATACCAGGTGCCCGGTCTCGGCGGCGGTCAGCGCCGTCGCCATGGTTTCCGCGTCGCGCATTTCGCCCACCAGGATTACATCCGGCGTCTGCCGCATAATGCTGCGGAGCGTGACGGCGAAATCGGGCGTGTCGCGGCCCACTTCGATCTGCTCGATGATGGAACTGCGGTTCGGGTGCTGATACTCCACCGGGTCTTCAATGGTCACCACGTGCGCGGCGCGGCGGGTGTTGACCAGATCGATAAGCGCCGCCAGCGTGCTGGTTTTTCCGCAGCCGGTGGGCCCGGTCACCAGCACCAGCCCCTGGCGGCGGTCCACCAGTTTTGCGAGCGATGCAGGCAGGTGCAGCCATTCGAGCGACGGAATGCGCGAAGGCAGCAGGCGGATGCTGGCGGCTAAGGTACCGCGCTGATGATGAATATTGATACGGAATCGCCCGAGGCCTTCGCGCATGAAGCTGAGGTCGACCGATTTCTTGCGTTGCAGCTCTTCAAGCTGCGAGGGCTCAAGTAAGGGAAGCAGCAGGCTGCGGACTTCCTCGGCGTCGAGCCCGGGCCCGCCGGCCAGGTTCAACGCGCCGTTGATGCGAAAAACCGCGGGAGCGCCCGCTACAATCACGACGTCGGACGCGTTGCGGTGGGCGGCGGTGGAAAGTAATTTATCGAGCGAAGCGGTGGATGCCGGAATGCGGCCGGGCGCTGTGGATTTCTGGCTGGGCGCGGCGCGGTTCAGCTCCGCGACGATTCGGGAAAGCTCTTCGTTGTCGTATTCGCCCATGGTGTGCCGATATCTAAAAGTATAGCTGGAGCGGATTGGGATGCCGGGGTAGGGGCGGGTTGGCAGGCGAAAGCGCCTGCCCCACTACTGTTACGATCCACCGGCGGCAAGACCGCCGGCGCTACTGTTACGATGCACTTACGATGAAGCTTCAGATTTTCTCGGACATCCATAATGATTGGAAGACGCTCGAACGGGTGCTGAGCGTGGAGGCCGATTATTACATCGCGGCCGGCGATCAGGTGACGTGGGGCAAAGGCATCGAGCGATGCGGCGAAATATTTGCCACGCGCGGCGATAAGGTCTACGTGTTGCCTGGGAACCACGAATCTGCGGACCAGATCGCCGGCATGTGCGCGCGCCACGGGCTGCACAATTTTCACGAGCGCCATTTCCAGGTGGGCGGGTGGCGCGTGGCCGGTCTCGGCTACTCCAGCCCCACGCCCTTCCACACGCCCGGCGAATATAGCGAAGCGCAAATAGCCGAGCGGCTGGAACGCTTCGCCGAGCTGAAGCCGCTGGCGCTCATCTGCCATGCGCCGCCTTTCGGAACCGCGCTCGACCAAGTGCGTCCCGGCGTGCATGCGGGGTCCACGGCCGTCCGCGATTTTATCGAAAAGTATCAGCCTGAATACTTCTTCTGCGGCCACATCCACGAAGCGCAGGGGGTGGAGATCGCCATGGGCAAGACGCGCGCGCGCAATGTCGGAAAAGCGGCGTATTTGTTAGAATTGGAGTAGTAAACCCACATGACACTCGAAGAGTTGGAACGCGAATATCAGCCCCTCCGCGAACAGGCGCTCGCCGTGCGGAGGTATCTTTGACGCTCCCGCGCAGAAACAGAAACTAGCCGCCACCGACGAACAAGTCTCCGCGCCGGAATTCTGGAATCAGCCTGAAAAAAGCCAGAAGGTGATGCAGGACCGCAAGCGCCTGGAAGAATTCATCGCCAACGACGAGGGGATTCATTCCATGACCGACGACCTGGACACGCTGTTCGAATTGGCGCGCGAGGGCGAGGACGTGAGCGCCGACATCGTGCGCGAGATGAAGCCCTACGCGGCGCTGCTGGAGCGCCTGGAGACGGCCATGCTGCTCTCCGGCAAGAACGACGCGCGCAGCGCCATCGTCACCATTCATCCCGGCGCCGGCGGCACCGAAAGCCAGGATTGGGCCGAGATGCTGCTGCGCATGTACCTGCGCTGGGCGGAGCGCCGGGAGTTTAATACCGTAATCACCGACCGCCTGGAAGGCGAAGGCGCGGGAATCAAATCGGTGACTTTCGAAGTGAATGGCGAGAACGCGTACGGATTGTTGCAATCCGAAAGTGGCGTACACCGCTTAGTGCGGATCTCGCCCTTCGACGCCAACGCGCGGCGGCACACCTCGTTCGCCTCCGTCTTCGTCTACCCGCAAATCGACGATGAAATCAAGATCGACATCAGGCTGGAGGATCTGCGCATCGATACGTTCCGCGCGTCGGGCGCGGGCGGCCAGCACGTGAACATGACGGATTCGGCGGTGCGCATCACCCACTTGCCCACCAACACAGTGGTGCAATGCCAGAACGAGCGCTCGCAACACAAGAACCGCGACACCGCAATGAAGCAATTGCGCGCAAGACTCTACGACCTTGAACTGGAAAAGAAGCGCGAGGAGACGCGTAAGACCGAAGATTCCAAGCTGGAGATCAACTTCGGCAGCCAGATCCGCAACTACGTCCTGGCGCCTTATCGACTGGTGAAGGACTTGCGAAGCAGGCTGTCGCTGGGCGATGTGGATCGCGTGCTGGAAGGCGATCTGGACCCGCTGATCCACGCGTTTCTGGTGTGGCGCAAGACGGGGCGCACCGCCGGCAAGGATGACGGCAAGGACGATCTGCCGGAGTGAGTCCCGGCGTGCCCAATCTCGGTGTGCCCGATGTAGCCCATGCCGCCGCGCTGATCCGCGCCGGAAAACTGGTGGCATTTCCAACCGAGACGGTTTACGGACTGGGCGCGAATGCGCTCGACCCCGCAGCCGTGGAGCGGATCTTCGCGGCGAAGGGGCGGCCAAAAACTAGTCCGCTGATTGTGCACGTGGATTCCATCGAGATGGCGCGCGGGTTGGCCGCCGGGTGGCCTGCGGCGGCGGAGACATTGGCCCGGCGTTACTGGCCGGGTCCGTTGACGCTGGTGCTGCCGAAGCGCGATACGGTCCCGGACATCGTGACCGCGGGACTGCCCACGGTCGGCTTGCGGATGCCCGCGCATCCGCTGGCGCTGGAGCTGATCCGCGCGGCGGGCGTGCCCATCGCGGGGCCCAGCGCGAACCGCTTCACGGAGCTCTCGCCGACGGCTGCATCGCACGTAGCGGAAACGCTGGCGGACTACGTACTCGACGGCGGACCGGCGCGCGTGGGCATTGAATCGACGGTGCTGTCTTTGGTTGGCGAGTCGACGCTGCTGCGGCCGGGCGTGATTCCGTTGCCGGATCTCGAAGCGCTGATCGGGCCGATACGCATCGCGGGCGCGCCGGCGGCGGGTGCGCATGCGTCGCCAGGGATGCATGAGAGGCATTACCGGCCGCGTACGCCGCTGGTGCTGTTGCGCGCTGGCGAGGCGCTGCCCGCAGGCAAAGGCATCAGGGCTGAGATGCCCGCGGATCCGCGCGAATACGCCACGGTTCTATATGAGACATTGCATCGGTTGGACGCGGAGGGGTTGGATTGGATCGCAATTGACGAGCCGCCGGATGCGCCGGAATGGGCTGGCGTGCGGGATAGGTTGCGGCGGGCCGCTGGGTCTTCAATTACCCGGCGATAGCCGGGGATTAGCTTGCACCGTCGAAAGACCCCGGCCTTGCGGCCGGTTGGCAAGCTGAAGCATACCCTACCTTAAGTAGAATAGCGGTGTAAGGAGGGCGTACGCGAAATGTGGGGATGGAATTCGCTCGAGCGGCTGTGGCAGGATGTACGCTATGCGCTGCGCGGGATGCGGCGCAGCCCTGGATTCACGGCCGTTGCGGCGCTGTCGCTGGCGCTGGGAATTGGCGCCAATACCGCCATCTTCAGCCTCATTAACACCCTGATGCTGCGCCTGCTGCCGGTTGAGCATCCGGAGCAACTGGTGGAATTCCTGAATCAATACCCGGGCGATCCCGCAGTGAACGCTTTCTCGTGGCAAAGCTACGAATACTTTCGCGATCGCAATCATGTCTTCTCGGGAATTACCGGCGTTCACCCCTCCCGTCTGAATGTGCGCGGCGAGGGCCTGGCAACGGAGATTGCCGATTGCGAATCCGTCGCCGGGAACTTCTTCGAGGTGCTTGGACTGAAACCCGCCATCGGCCGCCTTTTGGGACCGGGGGACGACCGCATCGGGGATCCCGCTTCCGCCATCGCCGTAGTTAGCTGGCCGTATTGGAAGAGCCGGTTCAATCTGGACCCTGCAATTCTGGGCAAGAAGATCACGCTGGAAGATGTGACGCTGACAGTAGTCGGAGTGACTCCGCGTGAGTTCGATGGATTGCAGGTAGGATTCCGGCCGGACGTGTGGGTCCCATCGGCGGTAGAGCCGATGATTCATCCCGCGAGCCGCAATGGACCCGTCCAGGTGCGCCCCGGAGCGCTGCAACTGGTCGCGCGGCTGAGGCCGCGAGTGTCCATCGAACAGGCGCGCGCGGAAATGGCGGTGCTCTTCCGGTGGACTCTCGAAGAGAGAATCAGGGCCAGCAAAGACCCCGTCACGCGCCAACTAACGTTTGCAGTGGAACCCGCGGGCGCCGGTTTATCCACGAGTCTGCGCAACCAATTCGCGAAACCGCTGCTGGCGCTGATGGCGGTGGTGGGCCTGCTATTGCTGATCGCGTGTACCAACCTGGCGAACATGCTGCTGGCGCGCGGGGCAGCCCGCCGACACGAAATGGCGGTCCGCGTCGCACTGGGCGCCGGCCGGTTTCGTCTGATGCGCCAGGTATTGACCGAGTCTCTGCTGCTGTCCGCAGCGGGCGGCTTGCTGGGTATCTTGCTCGCGTATTTCGGCGCGGGCGCGCTGGTGCGCATCATGACATCCGGACGGATGATCGGGCCTCCCATCGATATTCAAGTGCGTCCGGACATGCGGGTACTGCTGTTCACCGGCGGCGTGGCGCTGTTGACGGGCCTGCTGTTCGGACTGGCTCCCGCGTGGAGCGCCTTCGCTTCCGGGTTGGCGTCTGCGCTGCGAGACAGCGGCCGGGCGGGCGAGACGAGGCTCCGCCGGCTTTTCGGCAAGGGCCTGGTGGTGGCGCAGGTGGCTTTGTCGGTGGGGCTGTTGAGCGCTGCCGGCCTGTTCATCGGGCACCTGTCGAATCTGGAGCACATCGATCTGGGCTTCCGCCGCGACCACGTTCTGCTGCTGACACTCGACCCGGCGCGCAGCGGATATAGCCCCGCGCAATTGTCACGTGCTTATCGGGAACTGCTGGGGCATCTGGAGGCTATTCCGGGCGTGCGCTCAGCCACCATCAGCGGGCCTGGACCGCTCTCGGGCGCCGGCGCCAGCCGCTTTGTAGCCGTGGAAGGTCACCCGGAAAGGCCGGAGGATCGCCGCTACATTTCGGTAAACTGGGTTGCGCCGAAGTACTTCGAGACACTCGGGACGCCGCTATTGGCGGGACGCGATTTCAGCTTCGAGGACCGCGACCGGGCGCGCGTGGCGATCATAAATCAGTCGATGGCGCGCTATTATTTCGGCGGCGGCAACCCCGTCGGAAAGTATGTGACGTTCGACGGCGAGAGTGGGCCGTACCAGATTGTGGGAGTGTCGGGCGACGCGAAATACTACGAGATTCGCGAAGCGGCGCCGCGCACCATCTATCTCAACACGTTCCAATTTCCGCGGCCGGGGTCGGCGTTTGCGCTCCGCAGCGGCATCGACCCGGAGGCGGTTGTTCCCGCAGTGCGCCGGACTGTGCGCGAATTGCTGAGCGCGATGCCGGTGGTGCGCGTCACCACGCTGGCGGACCAGGTGGATGCGACCATCGTTCCGGAGCGGCTCGTCGCCACGCTCTCGGCTGTCTTCGGCGCGCTCGGAGGGCTGCTGGTGGCTATCGGGATCTATGGACTGCTGGCGTACACGGTGGCGCGCCGCATCAACGAGATCGGCATCCGCATGGCGCTGGGCGCGACGCGAGGCGGCATTTGCCGGATGGTGCTCGCGGAGGCGCTGGGGATGAGCTGCGGCGGCCTCCTGATCGGAGCGATCGCCGCATACTGGGGCAACCGCCTCGCCGGGACACTGATCCAAGACCTTCCGGTGAAGAGCGCTTTCCCGATTGCTTTTGCCTCCGTGACCATGATTGCCATAGCGCTGCTCGCGGCGTACGTACCGGCACGGCGCGCAGCGCGCGTGGACCCGATGGAGGCTTTACGATACGAGTGACCGAGTGGCGCGGGCCCATGGCCTGCGTTGCGCGCCTGTAAGCTTTACGATACGAATAGTGCAATGACACGGCGGGATTTCCTGTGTACATCGGCGTGGACGTCGGCGCGGACATCAGCGTGGACGTCGGCGGCGGCAGTTATCCCGTCAGCGACGCAAGCGCCGCTAATCGTGCCTGTTCATCGAGTGATGGATATCCGGACGAAGTGCACGCCGGATCAGTTTCGCCGCTTCTGGTGGCGCATCTGGCCGGAGGCGGTCCGGGACTTCAACCGGGGCGGCATTCAACTCCAGTGCACCGATACGAAAGGCGAGATTCGCCTCTCGCCCGGCGACAGACCGATATTCGTCGGGCTTCAGCGGGGCGTAATCAACCTGGTCATAACCGATCACATTCCCATGGCCTGGGACCACGCCCGCTCGCTGGCGGGAGTGACCACGGTGTACGAGGGGTATCATTTGTGCGTGATCGCGATCAGCTATGCGCATGGTCATCAAGTCCCGTTCCTTTCGGTCAACACCTGCGTGCATGAGTTATTACACCTGCTGCTGCAGGACGTCTTCATGAAGCGCCCGAAGTGGTACCAGACTAACGAGCGCGAATTCCGGGACGATGCGTACGCAACCCGGCTGTGGCTATTTCACGACGGGGCCGCGATTCGGGAGTCGGCAGCGACCTATCTTAACCGCTTGCGAGCGGCCAACGCCGCGCTAACATCGCTCGAACTGAGGCGTTAGCAAGCCGGTCCGCTAACTGATTCCGCTATTCGCTCGCTGCTCCCGAACGCGGCGCCCCAACACAGCCCACCGGCTGCCCTTTCACAATCGGCGGCGTGGCAACGATGTAGAGCACCACTCCATCGAGTGGCGAGTGTACTTCGGCGATCGCCGCGCCGAAGAAGTCCGTGATGCGCGCCAGCAACTGCCCTTTCCGCACGCGTTCTCCTCGCTCCACGTGCGGGTAGAGGATGCCGGTCTCCGGGCTGGTCAGCACCTCGGCCGGGTCGAGATAGACCGCGTCGGAAAGCGGCGCGGGGCCGTCGGGCATCATCTTGAGCTCGCGCAAAACGCCGAGCACGCCGGCGGCAATCTGGTCGACGCATAGAGCGTCGCTGGTTCCCAGATACCCGCTCTCCACGGTCATCGCGGGCTTGCCGCGCGTGATGGCCGTGTTCGAACAGTAGATGGAGCGCGCCGGGTCGGTAGGGCGGCTGCGGTCGATCACAATATGGTCGATGCCAAACGCCAGGGCGAGCCGCGCGATGCTTTCGTTCATCCGCGCATCGGCGGTGACGGTCTGGTAGACATACGGACGCAGCGATTCATTGCCATCGCCGCAGTGAAGGTCCAGCACGTAATCGGCGCGCTCGATGATTTGCGTGGTGATCGCGTGAGCGATGCGCTCCGATACGGTGCCGTCGGCGCGGCCCGGATACTGCCGGTTCAGATTCTTCCCGTCAACCGGGCTGAAGTAGACGGTGCGCCCCAGGAACGACGGCATGTTGGCCACATGCACCAGGATCACCGTGCCGCTGAGCGTGGCCGCGTCGATCTGGGCGCGCAAGCGCTGCAACGCGAGAATGGGCGGATACTCATAACCGTGGTTGCCCGCGATCAACGCCAGCGTAGGGCCGGGGAGCGCGCCTTCGATGGTGGTAACGGGAATCTGCGTACCGGCGTCCTGCGCGGCGGGAACCTCGATCATGCGCGATGTCACGCCATCAGTTTAACCCGGGTTTCTGGGTTTGGTAGCCGGCGCTAAGCGAACAGTATTGCGGCGAGGACCCAGCTGATACCGACTCTCCGTTCGAGGAACTAATGGTCGCCGTATTTCTTTTCACCCGCTTCAATGCGCACCGCGAGCCGGTTCTCCGGAGGCGGCAGCGGGCAAGTGGCGTAGGGCGTAAAAACGCATGGCGGGTTGTACGCTTTGTTGAAATCGAGAACCACTTTGCCGTCGCGCGGCATTTCGGAATAGAAGAACCGGCCGGCGCCGTAGGTCTCGTTGCCCGCCGTCTGGTCGCGGAAAATGTAGAAAAGCTCCTTCGCGCCGGGCTCTTCGATGATGGGACGCAGCTTTAATTCCTGCCCATGCAACCGGAAGACCGCGTAACCGGGACTCGGCGATGGCGAAGTCTGTCCGAGCATATTCAGAATGGGGATGTCCCGCGGCTCCGCCACCCACCGCGCAGCGACCCGGTACTGCTCGCTGATCGGAAAGCTTTCGAGGCCATGGAAATTGCGGCGGGCCTCGCTCTCCGGATCTTTCACGCGAATGCCCACCTTGTCCGAGCGTTGGATCACAAAGAGATTCACACGGCCCACGTGGATCGGCGCGCCGGCGTCATCCGGCTTGATCTCGCGGCCGTTCAGGGTCACTTTGCCGTTGTGAAATTCAAACACACCGGCCTGCGCCGGGCCGTCGGGCAGCGGAATATCGCATGCGGGATCTTTGCCAAAGCGGTTGGCGCCCTCGTGAAACCAGGCGAGTCCCGCGAGCGAGAGCCATCCGTCCGGCGCTTTGAGCTTGGCTTCGCGCTCCTGGCGCCATTGGAGGATTTCCGATTCGTACGTGGACACGGCCAGCAGCGCTCCCGCGCCGAGCAACACAAAGAATGCGCAGCGAAGCATTATTCTTCTCCGGCTGAAGCGATCAGTTGTTCCAGCATTCCAGCGAATTGTTCCGACTTGCGCCCCACGCGGTTTTTGAATTCGCTCAACTCGCGCTCCAATTGACGCAAATTATCGGCCAGATGCAGGCACGCCAACACGGCCACATGGGTGTTATCGGCGTTAGGCGCCTTGGAAGCGATGGCCAGCATCAAATCGTCCACGCTAGCCGCCAGGGATTCCACTTCGCGCGGGTCGCCGGAAGAGCGCAGCGTATAAATGCGGTTCAGTATGGTGACGCGGACCGGTTGTTTTTCGGCGGCGTCCACGGCGCTATGCGCTCAACTGGTCGATCTGGCCGAGCAGCTTCTCGATCCGCGAACGGACCTGCTTGCGCTCGGACTGCAGCGTTTTGACTTCTTCGGAGAGGCGCGCCGCGGCGGCTTTCGCCTCGGCTGCCTCGTCCATAGCGGCTTCCTTCTCTTTTCGCAAGCGCGACACCAGGTCGATGGCGTGCTGAATGCGATCTTCCAAACTGCTCAGGGTGTCGGCTTCCTGTTCGATCGGGCTCATACGTTGGCTCGTCTTATGCGTTTTCAGGGGGTTTGGATTCCGCCGCGGGCTCGGCCAGTGGGTGCCTGGCTTCCGGCTCGGGCTCGGCCAGTGGGTGCCTGCCCTCCGGCTCGGGCTCTGCATCCGGCCCCGGTTTCGCTTCCAGTGCGGCCTTAGCGGCCTGCACCAGACTGAGGAATCCGGCTTCGTCATGCAGCGCGATATCGGCCAGCACCTTGCGGTTCAGGTCGAGCCCGGCGGCCTTTAATCCACGCACAAACTGGCTGTAGGAAACGCCCGCGGCGCGGCACGATGCGTTAATTCGCACGATCCACAGCGAGCGGTATTCGCGCTTCTTGAGCTTGCGTCCGACGTAGGCGAACTTGAGGCCGCGCTCCACCGCTTCCTGCGCGGCGCGATAGAGCTTGCTCTTGGTGAGAAAGTAACCGGAGGCTTGCTCGAGGACTTTTTTCCTCGAGGCCCGGCGATGGGTACCACGTTTCACTCTAGGCACGTTTCATCTCCTTATATCAGTGCTGCTGATTGGCGAATCGGGCACGTGCCACGCGCACCGTTCGCACAAATCGCTCCCCCGGTTCTAGTAGGGGAGCATCCGCTTCAGAACTTTTTGGTCGGCCTTATCGGCCACCACGCTCTTGTGCAGACTCTTCTTCCGCTTGTGCGGCTTTGAGGTCAAAATGTGCCGTCCATAGGCTCTGCCACGGACGATTAAGCCCGTGCCGGTTTTCTTAAACCGTTTGGACGCACCCTTGTGTGTCTTTAGCTTCGGCATAGATTTCCTGATTCAGATGGATCGTTACAGGAGGACTAAAAGATTATAACACGGGGGAAAGCGTACGCAATTCTCTCACCGCCGCGGCCACCTGGGAGGCGGCGCAATCGATTTCCGCCTGCGTATTCGACCGCCCAATCCCAAACCGCACCGGGCACTGGAGCAGCGATGGCGGCAGTCCGAGGGCTTCCAGAACGTAGCTGGAATCGTATCCCGACCCGCACGCCGATCCCGCGGAAACGGCGATCTCCGGGATGCAGGCGAGCAGCGCGTCGCCATCCACGCCCTCGAAGCTCACGTTCAGGTTTCCAGGCAGCCGATGCGCCATCGTGCCATTAATGTGCATAGCCCCGCCGATACCGGCGGATGCCTCCAGCTGCCGCAGCAAGCTGTCGCGGAGCGCGCCGACCCGGATCGCTTCCCCGGCCATTTCCTCCGCCGCGATGGCGCACGCCTCGCCGAACCCGACAATTCCGGGGACATTCAGCGTGCCCGAACGCAGTCCGGATTCATGCCCGCCGCCGTGGATTTGCGCCATCAGCTCTACGCGCGGGTTCCGCCGGCGGACATACAGCGCGCCGACGCCCTTGGGTCCGTACATTTTGTGCGCGCTGACCGAGAGAAGATCGATATGCGCAGCCTCCACGTCCACAGGGATCTTGCCGAACGCCTGGGCCGCGTCGCAGTGGAACAGCACGCCGCTGCCGCGGCAGATCTCGCCGATTTCCCGGACCGGCTGGATCGTGCCGATCTCGTTGTTGGCGTGCATCACGCTGACCAGAATCGTCTCGGGAAGGATCGCCGCGCGCAGCCGGTCCAGATCGAGCAGGCCATCCGGCTCGGGCGGTAGAATTGTGACCCGAAAGCCGGCGCGCTCCAGGTGATGGACCGTATCGAGCACAGCCTTGTGCTCGGTCGCCATGGTTATCAGATGGTTGCCCTGGCGGCGGTAGGCCTCGGCGGCGCCCTTGAGGGCCAGATTATTGGATTCGGTGGCGCCGCTGGTGAAAACGATCTCGCGTTCTGTGGCTCCGGCAAGCGCGGCGACACGTTGGCGGGCGCGTGCCACGGCGCGGTCGGCTTCCCATCCGAAGCTGTGGCTGCGGCTGGCGGGGTTGCCGGGCTTGGCCGTGAAGTAGGGAAGCATGGCCTGCAGCACGCGGGGGTCGACAGGGGTGGTGGCGTGATGGTCCAGATAAATCGCGGGCATCAAGAACTATGGTGACACGCTGTTAACCGGCCGATGCGGGCTTGCACAACTTCCCCCGGCGGGACTTGCGGGCGCTGGGGATTTCACGTCTCCTGTGCCTTCTCCAGCTCTCAACCCAGCTCTCAACCCAGCTCTCAACCCAGCTCTCAACCCAGCTCTCAACCCAGCTCTCAACCCAGCTCTCAACCCAGCTCTCAACCCAGCTCTCAACCACTGAGGCGGCCAGTCGTCAAAGTGCCCGATTTCCTGATCGTTGATGAGGAGGGTGTACAGATGGTCTTCGGGGAAATCGTTAACGCGAACCGTCCAGCTGTCAGGCACGGCTTCGGCGCGCCAAAACGCTGTCTGGTCCTTCGTTCTCCACCAAGTGAGTTTCCCGTTCAGGCAGCCGCCCAAAGGAATGCTCTCGTCGGTGAGGGGATGCTTCATATTCCTTCCTCAATTTTCATAGTATGCGAGGCCCGTGCCGTACTTACGTAGGAGCTCGTCGAGGCAGCGTGGGCGCGTGGCCATTGCTGATCTGCGATTCTGGCAAGGGTTTCAGCGCGGTGTGTGGCCGGGACCCGGTCGGCACACACGACGGTTAAGAGGCCCCAACGCGCCATCCTGCGCGGCGGCCTGTGGTCCGGCGATTGTCCAGCTCGGCTCAGCGGTAGGCCTCGCGGCGGTTGCGGATGCGGAGGACGCGAACGATCTCGCCGTCCAGGTGGAAGCGGACCCGGTAGTCGCCGACGCGGAGGCGGTACTCAGGCGGGTCGATCCCTGGAGTTTTTTCACGTCGCCAGCGCCGGTTTCGGCGAAACGCTCAACGGACTGTTTGACGCGGCGTGCGACGCCCTTATCGAGCGCCGCCATGTCTCCCAGCGCCGTCTCAGTCCATTCGATCTCCCTCAATCGAGTCCCAGCCGCCGCATGCCTTCTTCATGCGGGATCCCCTTGCCACCATTCCGTTTGAGCCAGTCGCGCGCTTCGGCGACGGACTGCTTTTCATCGTCGCTCTCCGGTTCGTCGTCGACGGGCGCGTTGCGGAGGGCGGCGCCTACAGGATCGACAATCGTTTCCAGCAATCCGACCAAGGCCGAGATCTGTGTTTCAGGCAGACGGTCGATCAACTCGTGGGCGTGTTCGCGGTCGCTCATCTTGTTTTCTCCTCAGGCCGCCAGGCCCGCGACTATCCGGCCGCCTCGTGAGAGCTTCCGAATCACGTCAAGGGTGGGCTGCGACGCGCGGGCCCCGTAGCCCTGCATCTTCGTGATACCCAACCCGAACATCTCTTCGGCATAGGGATAGCAATCAAGCGCGTTGGCCATGTTGGTCTCTGTTACGGTACTGCAAAGATGATCACATATTGATGTTAACGGGTTACAACCAAAACCCTGGAAAGGCCACAAAGGACCCTGCACCCATACGGACCGCGGATGCGGCCGCCAAACGCAACCGATCTAAATCCCGTGACGCAGCTTTGCAACTTCTTGCAGCCGAGCCAAGTACCCCCTCCGCCAATATGACTTGTAGCGCCGCAGCAAATGACCGATACTAACGTTGAAGGCATGGCGAGACCCCTCATCGCACCCGAGACAGAGACCATTGAGCGCGACGATCTGGTTCCCCTCTACCGCGTCGTCCTGCTCGACGATAACGATCACACCTACGATTACGTCATCGAGATGCTGCAGAAAATTTTCATCTTCAGCCTCGATCAGGCTTACCGGCACGCCGAAGAGGTGGACCGGTGCGGGCGAACCATTGTGATCACCTGCGAGCTGCCCGCGGCGGAGTTTGCGCGCGACCAGATCCACGCCTATGGCCCGGATTGGCGGCTGGAAAGGTCGAAAGGATCGATGTCCGCCGAGATCGAACGCGCCTGACGGTATCATGTAGGGATATGATGTTTTTCCGCAGTGTCCTATTATTGTGCTCAGCCGCGTGTTTGCTGGCACAGAATCCGCAACCGCCGCTCCAGTCGCTTCCACCCAAATCCAGCCCGCCGGATAAGGTGGTCAACCCGGATGGAACGATCACCATGAAAATGCCGATCGGCCAAGTCTTTGCGAAGGTCCCGCCGGAAAAGGTGATCTTGACCGTGGGCGATCTCACTATTACCGCCCAGCAGTTCGACGAAATCACGGACGCCATACAGGAACAGTACAAGGCCTTCGTCAAGGGTCCCGGGCGCAAACAGTTCGCCGACCAGCTGGTGAAGGTCCTGACGCTGGCGCAGGAGGGCAAGCGGCGCAATCTGGATGAGAAATCCGCCTTCAAAGCGCAGGTGTTGTATCAGACGTACCAAACCCTGGCAAATTTTACTTACCTGTCGATGGCCAAGGACGCGACAACCGACGATGCCGCCCTGCATGCCTACTACGATGCGCACAAGGCCGATTTCGAACAGCTCCATGCCCGCCATATTCTGATCCGCATGAAAGGTTCGACCATACCCGTGAAGCCGGGCGAGAAGGACCTCAGCGACGAAGAGGCGCTGGCCAAGGCGCAGGATCTGGAGAAGCGGATCAAGGCCGGCGAAGACTTCAGTAAGCTGGCCGGCGCGGAATCGGACGATGCCAAGACCGCGGTCAATGGCGGCGACCTGGGAACTTTCGGCCATGGAAGCATGGTGCCCTCATTTGACGAAGCCGCGTTCAAACTGGCGACGGGCCAAGTTAGCGAGCCGGTGAAAAGCCAGTTCGGGTATCACATCATCAAGATCGAAAGCAAAGAGACGAAAAGCTTCGAGCAGGTGAAGCCGGAGATCGAGAAAAAGTTGGGTCCGGAAGAGGCGAAGAAAGCCCTGGAGGCGCTCGAAAAGAGCACCAAGACGGTTTACGATCCCGAGTTCTTCGGCTTGGCGAAACAGTAAGGTAGGGTATGCTTTAGCCTGCCCGCCGCAAGCAAGTATGGTGGAAGCGCGGCGACGGCGTTGCCATGAGCGTGAAGACGCGCAAGCTCGAATTTCCGTGTCCGGTATGCGGCTCGGGCGAGGTATTTTATACCTGCACTCCCAACTGTTGCTACAACCACGTTTGCGGCGGCTGCGGAGCCACGTTCGAGCCTGAGACCAGGAGAAAAGGCGGCACGATGGCCGGTATCGCGCCGCCCGATCCGCTGCCGGATGCAACCGATCCCACCACGGAATGCGCCGCCTGCGGCTCCACCGCCGTCTATCTGACCGACGACGGAGCCGTAGTTTGCGGCCAGTGTGGCGCCGCGCTCGAGCTCGAAATCAATGCGGTGAATCCGGCGTAGGGCGCGCCTGGTGGGACAGGCCTCCTGGCCTGTCTGCTGTTGCAGCGGAAACACACGCTGGGAATCGCGCCGCCCTACTGTTTCTTGTGCGCCGCCCGGCTGCAGGCGGTGTCGGCGCCTGTGGGGTCGATGGCGGTGTTGCCCTCCTCGATGTAGACGATCTTCCCTTCCTTATCCACCACGAACGTGGACCGGTTCGCCATGCCGTTCTGGGGCATGAGGACGCCATAAGCGGCGGCCACTTTACGGTCAAAAAAATCGCTCAATAGTGGAAATGAGGCGTTGAGCTTGGTGGCGAACTCTTTTTGGGAGGGGCTATTGTCGGTGCTGATGCCAAAAACCTTGGTTTCGTTGCCTTCAAATTTTGCAATACCAGCCTGGTATGCGGTGATTTCGCGGGTTCAACCACCGGTGAAGGCGGCGGGGAAGAACGCCAGCACTACGTTGTTCTTGCCGCGAAAGCTGGAAAGCGTGACCTTGCCGCCCTGGGTGGAGGGCAAAGTGAAGTCCGGCGCCATGTCGCCTTCCTTCAGCGTCGTGTGTGGCGGCTGGACATTCTGGGCGAAGAGACTCGCCGCGAACAGGCCGGCCGCGAGAGCAATTGGTTTCCTCATGGATTCATCGTACCCTTTCGGGTTCCCGCCCGTGGTATGCTGAAAGTGAACATTGGTCTGTTCAAGACTTGAGCCCTGGAGCCTCCGGCCCCGGGGTTTTTTAGTTCTAGGACTCCTCCGCATCATTTCCAACCTTTTTCGCTTGCGGTTCGGTGAAATTAAGACATAATACATGCAACGCGCTCTGCCGAACGTGTTTGGCATAGCGTATGCTTGAGCCTATGGCGATGTACACGTCATCGTCGGTATGCAGTTCTCTCCGCACCTTGGCGGTTCCTCTTTGCGCGGCAATCTGTACGGCCGCTTTCCTTCCGGCTCAAGACCTGATGCAGCCATCAACGCCCGGAGGCGTGGTTCGCCTGTTCGGTTCGGATACGGCGATCCTTGAGGCGCAGGATACGCGCAAAGATCTTCCTTGTACGGTGACGCCCGTCACCAAGCCGTCGCTGGGTTTCGACATGAAATTCCACGCCGGTTACGACGTCCAGGTGCCGCTCAAAGAGCTTGCAGGCGCTGAAAACCAGCTCACCATGGTGTTTCGCGTGACGCCGGACGCTCACGCGGATTCTCCCATTTTCTTCAAGCAGCACTACGCGGTGCCGGCCATCGATGAAAACGCCGGCGGGCCAGCCTACCTGCAAGGCCTCTTTAGCGTGGGCGAAGGCAAATATCATGTGGATTGGCTGATGCGCGACCGGTCGGAACGCGTTTGCTCGTCGCATTGGGATGTTGAGGCCAGCCTCGCCCCCAGAGACAAGCCGATGGTGCTCGATATTTCGCCGGCCGCGGTTCAGCCCGTAGATGCCGAGCCGTTCAAGGAAGAAGCGCCGGTGGAGCGCGAGAAGAGCGCGCCGCCTCTGAACGTCAAGGTGATGATGAATTTCGCGCCGCAGGCCGATGGCGCCTCGACCCTGCAGCCCATGGATACTTCCGCGCTGCTTTCCATTCTGCGCAGCATCGCGCGCGACCCGCGGATCGGGACGTTCTCGATTGTCGCCTACAACATGCAGGAGCAAAAAGTATTCTACCGGCAGGAGAGCGCCGGGCACATCGATTTTCCCGCGCTGGGGCAGGCGGTGACGTCGCTCAATCTGGGAACCGTGGACCTCAAACGGTTAAGCCAGAAGCACGGCGACGCAGAGTTTCTCTCCAAGTTGATCGCCTCCGAAGTGAAGGAACCCAAGGACGAAAAGAAGCAGCCCGATGCGGTAATTTTCGCCGGCCCGAAAATAATGCTCGACGACGGGCTTCCTCCTGAAACCCTAAAGCAGTTGGCAGACGTCAAATTCCCAGTGTTCTATATGAACTACAATCTCAACCCGGTGGCCAATCCCTGGAGGGACGCGATCGGCACGGCGGTGAAAGCGCTCAAGGGCGCCGAATTCACCATCGCCCGGCCGCGCGACCTGTTTTTCTCATGGAGCGACATTATGGGCAGGATTGTGAAATCCAAATTCGGGAGAACGGGAAGCGCCAACGGCTCCTCGCAATAGTCCATGCGGCCACTCCAATTCGCGGTCCTGCTGGCAGCCTGCCTGCCCGCCCACTCCCAAAAGCTCAACCCCATGGAGAATCTGGCGCCGGACATTCCCACGCCGCAATCCGTGGTTCAGAGGATGCTTGAGGCGGGCCGCGTCAAACCCGGTGAGACAGTCTACGATCTGGGCAGCGGCGATGGCCGCATCGTGATCACCGCGGCGCAAATGTTTGGCGCCAGGGCGGTGGGCGTCGAGCTGCGCCCCGACCTTTGCGAGAAGGCCAGGGAGCGGGTGAAGTCGCTCGGGCTTGAGGACAAGGTCTCGATTGTGGAAGGCAACGCTCTGCACGTGGATTTGAGCGCCGCCGACGTAGTTACCATGTACTTTTTGACCAGTTCCAACGAGCGTCTGCGGCCAAATCTCGAGCATTGGCTCAAGCCGGGGTCGCGCGTGGTTTCGAACCAGTTTCCGGTCAAGGGCTGGAAGCCATCGCAAATAGTGCGGGTGAAGGCCGGCTCCATGGAACACACGATCTACGTCTACGAGGTCGGGAATACCAAGTAAGCGCGTGTGGCGCGGGGCTCATGGCCTGCGGTGTCCCGAGCCGCTCTTAGCGCTCGGGTCTGAGTTGGTCCCGCCACACGACTTTCGCCTCAACGGCCCCGCGCCAAATTCTCGGGCGGACCGTCCAAGCGGCTGAGCCAATGTCTGGCAAAGTACTTAATCCGCAATTGGCGAAAGCGCCAGGCAGCCATTATGGCCAATTTACTTTACTTTCATACTTCATGAATGTTAGGCTAAGTGTCTCATAATGCGTACAGTTGACTTGATCCATCGGAAACGCGATGGCGAAGAACTCGCTCCTGAAGAAATCGAATTTCTCATCGGAGGCTACACCAACGGCGAGATTCCCGACTATCAAATGTCGGCCTTTCTGATGGCCGTCTTCTTTTCGGGGATGTCCGACCGCGAGGTCAGCCGCCTCACGGAATGCATGCTGCGCTCCGGCGATACGGTGGATCTGTCTTCGGTGCCCGGCGTCAAAGTGGACAAGCATTCCACCGGCGGCGTGGGCGATAAGACCAGCTTCATCGTCGCGCCCCTGGCTGCTGCGGCGGGCGTGGTGGTGCCGATGATGTCGGGCCGCGCACTGGGCCACACCGGCGGCACGCTCGACAAGCTGGAATCCATTCCCGGCTTCCGCACGGATCTCACCGCCGAGGAATTCACCGCGCAGCTGGCGCAGCACGGCTTGGCCTTCATCGGCCAGACGGACCGGCTGGCTCCGGCCGATCGCAAACTCTATGCGCTGCGCGACGTCACTGGCACGGTGGAATCCATTCCGCTGATTTCGTCGTCCATCATGTCGAAGAAGTTGGCCGAAGGCGTGGACGCGCTGGTGCTCGACGTCAAGGTGGGCAACGGCGCCTTCATGAAGAAGCAGGTGGATGCGCGCCGCCTCGCGCAAACCATGGTAGGCATCGGCCGGCGCCTGGATAAGAAGGTTCAGGCGCTCATCACCGACATGAATCAGCCGCTGGGTTACGCCATCGGCAATGCCCTCGAAATCATGGAAGCGTCGCAGACGCTGCAGAACGCCGGGCCGGCCGACCTCACCAAGCTGTCCCTGGAACTGGCCGCGCGCATGATTTTCCTGGGTAAGAAAGCCGCCACGCTGGAGGAAGCGCGCCTCACCGCCGAAAAACATCTCGTGGATGGCTCGGCATACCTCAAACTCAAGCAGGTGGTGGCGGCGCAGGGCGGCAATCCGCAGGCCCTCGATAAGTTCGAGCTGCTGCCGAACGCCACCGGGATGCGCGAAATCACCTCGCCGCGCGCCGGGTATGTGAGCACCATTTACGCCGAAGATATCGGCGTGGCCTCGAATATGATCGGCGCCGGGCGCGACAAGAAAGAGGACACCATCGACCCGGCCGTGGGCATCATCCTCGAAGTGAAGGTGGGGGAAAAGGTGGATGCCGGCTCCATCCTTTGCCGCCTGTATTACACCAAGGAAGACCACGTCGAGGAAGCCGCCAACCGGGTGGAGGATGCGTTCCGCATCTCGGCGCAGAAGCCAAGTGAGCGCGAGCTCATTCTGGAAGTCGTGGGGTAATGGGGCGCTTCACGGGAGTGCTGGGCATGGCCGTGATTCTCGCCGTTGCCTGGCTGTTCTCGTCGAATAAGCGCGCCATCAAATTGCGCGTCGTCGCTTGGGGCCTCGGACTCCAGTTCGCATTCGCCATCATCGTCCTTAAGACTCCCTTCAGCCAGGTGCTCGAAACCATCAGCCGCGGCGTGAGCGCCATGTTCGGCTACACCACGGCCGGCACCACGTTCGTCTTCGGAAAGCTGGGCGAGGATAGTAAAGAAGTGGGCTTCGTCTTCGCCTTCCAGGTGCTGCCGATCATCATCTTCATCGCGTCGTTTTTCGCCATTCTCTATCACCTGGGCATCATGCAGCGGGTGGTCCGCCTGATGGCGGTCGCCATGCAGCGGGTGATGGGCGTAAGCGGCGCCGAATCGCTCAACGTGGCGGCCAGCATCTTCATGGGCCAGACCGAAGCGCCGCTCACCATCAAGCCGTTCATCGCGGGCATGACCGAATCGGAGTTGTTTACCATCATGACCTGCGGGATGGCGCACGTTTCCGGCGCCGTCATGGCGGCGTACGTCGCGGTGGGCCACGTCGAGATACGGCATCTGCTCACGGCGGTGATCATGACGGCGCCGGCCACCATCATGCTTGCCAAAATCTTCATACCGGAAACCGGGAAGCCGGCCACGGCGGGACGCGTCGAAATCCACGTGGAAGATTCGGCGGTGAACGTGATCGACGCGGCCGCGCAGGGAGCGGGCGACGGCCTGCGCCTGGCTTTGAACATCGCCGGCATGCTGATCGCGTTCCTGGCGCTGATCGCGATGTTCAACGGCATTTTGGGTTGGGCGCGCCATTATATAGGATGGCTGCCCATGTCGCTTGAGAGCATGTGCGGGACCATCTTCGCGCCCATCGCCTGGATTCTTGGCGTGCCGTGGCAGGACGCGCCCACGGTGGGCGGCCTCCTGGGCACGCGGTTGATCACCAACGAAATGGTAGCCTTTCAGCAGCTCGGGCCACTAAAGGACCACATGCTGCCGCAGTCTTTCACCATCGCCACGTTCGCGCTGTGCGGGTTTGCGAACCTGAGCTCCATCGCGATACAAATCGGCGGCATTGGCGCCCTGGCGCCGAACCGCAAGTCGGATCTGGCGCGCCTGGGCCTGCGGGCGGTAGCCGCTGGGACAATGGCGAATTTCATGTCGGCGTGCATCGCCGGAATGTTCCTGTGATTGCAACAGGAGACATGTAGTATGTGGTATGGGTAGCATGTAGCCCCTAGCATGCAGCATGTAGCATGTAGCATGTGGGCATGCAGGACGTGGCGCACGCACTCCTGCGTGCCGCGTTCACACTCCTGTGAACGCAGGTTTGTCGCGGGCACAAGACGCGTCCCCATGAGTGGGGACGCTGCAAGCACGAGTGCTCGCGCCACAAATTCGTGACTCAAAGTGGAAGCTAAACGCTACATCGAATCCCAATCGACAATACGCCCGTCCATCGGCGTAGTCTTAGGCAGCGGCTTAGGCGCATTCGCAGAAGAGCTCGAGGGCCGCGTCGAAATCCCCTACAGCGAGATTCCCGGCTGGCCGGTCTCGACGGCCGTCGGCCACGCGGGCAAGCTGGTCCTCGGCGGGTTGAGCGGCATCAGCGTCGCCGTGATGTCCGGCCGCGCGCACTTATACGAAGGCAATACGCCGGCGCAATCGGTCTACGGCGTGCGCGTGCTGGGCGCGCTGGGCGTGCGCTCCATGGTGTTTACGAACGCCGCGGGAGGCATCAACCTGGCGTACCAACGCGGCGGGCTGGTCTTAATCTCGGACCATATCAATCTGCAAGGCTGCAGCCCGCTGGTCGGCCCGAACGACGATTCGCTGGGGCCGCGATTTCCCGATATGTCGGAAGCCTACTCGCGGGCTTACCGGGAAACCGCGAGGCAGGTGGCAGCGGAGTTGGGCATTGCCGTGAGCGAAGGCGTGTACGCGGCCTTGTTAGGGCCGAGTTACGAGACGCCCGCGGAGATTCGATACCTTCGCGCCATCGGCGCCGATTTGGTCGGCATGTCCACCGCGCTCGAAGTGATCGCGGCGAATCACATGGGCATCAAATCGCTGGGCATTTCGTGCGTCACCAACATGGCGGCGGGGGTCCTGCCCCAGAAGTTGCATCACGACGAAGTCCTGCAGACCGGGGCCGAAGTGGCGGGCACGCTGGTACGCTTCCTGAAGGCGCTGCTGCCGAGGCTGGCGCACCTGAACGAGGCGTCATGACTGAGGCCCTACTGAACGACCCATTGCTCCAAGCCGCCCTGGACGCGCGCGCGAACGCCTTCGCGCCCTATTCGAAATTCCAGGTGGGCGCGGCCGTGGAGGATGCCGATGGCCGGATCCACACGGGTTGCAACATCGAAAACGCGACTTACGGCCTGACGCTTTGCGCCGAGCGGGTCGCCATTTTCAAAGCGATTTCCGAAGGCGTGCGCAAGTTCCGGCGTATTGCCGTAGCCGCCGATACCGACGTGCTGACGCCGCCGTGCGGCGCGTGCCGCCAGATTCTGTGGGAGTTCTGCGGCGACGTGGAGATCGCGCTGGTGAACCCGCGCGGTAAGATTGAAACCTACCGGTTGAAAGACCTGTTCCCGAAGCCCTTCGATGCATCGTTTCTATAGCTGCTTCTTTTTCACCGCCACGCTCGTCTCCACTCTAGCCGCCGAACCGGCCGATTGGATTTGGAGCGCCCGCTACGTCATTACCGAGAACGCACAACACCGCGTGATCGAAAACGGCGCTGTGGCCATCCGCGGAGAACGCATCGTGGGCGTGGGAACCAAGGCCGAGATCGACGCGCGCTTTCAAGCGAAGCAGCGGCTTGACCGGCCCGACGCCATCCTCGCGCCCGGCCTGATCGATACGCACACCCACGCCGCCATGTCGCTATTCCGCGGCATCGCCGACGACAAAAAGTTGCAGGATTGGCTCCAGAATTTCATCTTCCCGGCCGAAGCCAAAAACGTTTCGCCCGATTTCGTGCGCTGGGGCACGCGCCTGGGGTGCCTCGAAATGCTGCTGGGCGGCACGACCACCTTCACCGACATGTACTACTTCGAGGACGTGGTGGCGGAAGTGGCCAAGGAAGCCGGGATGCGCGGCGTGCTCGGTGAGACCATCATCGGCTTTCCGGTGGCCGACGCCAAAACGCCCGCCGACGGGTTGCAGTTCACCGAGCGCTACCTGATGCGCTTTCGCGGCGACCCGCTGGTGACGGCCGCGGTCGCGCCGCACGCGCTCTATACCAATTCCGACGACACGCTGAAGGCCGCGCGCGCGCTGGCCAACAAGTACAACGCGCCGCTGGTGATTCATCTTTCCGAGACGAAGAAAGAGAACGACGACGAGCTGGCCAAGCGCCGCACCACGCCCACCAAGACGCTCGATACGCTGGGAGTCTTCAACGGCCGCACCGTCGCTGCCCACTGTGTCTGGGTGAACGACGCCGATATGGCGATTCTCAAGGCGCGTAACGTGGGCGTGGCGCATTGCCCGTCGAGCAACATGAAGCTCGCGAGCGGCGTCGCGCCAGTGGTCCGCATGCTGGCGCTGGGCATCAATGTCGGCCTGGGACCCGATGGACCCGCGGGCAGCAACAACGACTTCAACATGTTCGAAGAGATGGATCTGGCCGCGAAGCTGCAAAAGGTGACGACGCTCGATCCGCAAGCGCTGCCCGCCACCACCGCGCTAGAGATGGCGACCATTCGCGGCGCGCGCGTCCTGGGCCTGGATAAAGAGATTGGTTCGCTCGAACCCGGCAAGCGCGCCGACATGATCGAGGTGCGCCTAGACCGTCCGAATGCCGTGCCGCTCTACGACGCCATCTCGCAGATGGTCTACACGCTAAAAGGGGAAGACGTGCGCGACGTGATGGTAAATGGCAAACCGGTAGTACGCGATGGAAAGATCCTCACGCTGGATGAAGCCGCGATTCTAGCGAAGGCGGAAGAGTATCGGATTAAGGTGAGCGCGTCGCTGAAGAAGTAGGGTAAGCTTGCCAAAGCTTGCCAATGCAGCGAATGCGCTTCGTCAACGCCTGCGCTACTTCCTGACATATCCCATACTGGCTGACCTTTTCCCGCCTTGCCGATGTGTCTCATCCGACAATGCATGCACTCCGCCGGCATCCACCCAGCGATTATAGAAGTTAAACAAGGCACACACAGTGATCGCATAGTAAATGGCCGCATCATCCCAGCCCACGGCATACAGAGGCTGCATGTCCGCCGTCGTTATCTCGGGCGAGTGACTATTCACCCGATCGAGGAAGCGGAAAAGCGCTTTCTCCTTGTCACTCAGACCGGACGTTTCCAGATTGCGAATCACTCCGGCGACGAACTCTTCCCCGTCGATCGGCGTAGGGCTCTCACTCTCTAATAGCACCGCCGCGACCGCGGCGTGAGATTTCAGTCAAAACGGGCAATGATTGCGCGCGGAAGTGAACGCGGCAATCAACTCCCGCAGCCCTGGGCTTAACGGCGCCGGCTCGCGCATGATCTCCTGCGTGAAGCGCGCCAGATGGCTGGTCGCCTCCGGTTTAAACGCGAACATGTGCCAGATCTGCGGGTACTCCGGACCCGCTGCCTGCATCGTCCGGATTGCATCGCCGTATGGGCCCGGCTGCGGATTGCTCTCCACGCCGGGCAGAAACATGGGTTCCATTTTGACTTCCGGTTTCCCCTCATCACTCATGTTTTACCTTCACCTTCCCTTGCCGTAAACGGTCGTTTTTGGATTGTAGTTGCGCCAGTCGAACCAGTAGTCTTTGAGCATTGGAATCGGCTCCAGGCACTGCCCTTTCGCCTTCCCCGAAGTCGCACAGCCCTGGAAGTTCCACTCACTCCCGGTTGCGTCGTCCATGAGAACTATGCCCGATGGTTTTCCGGTGATCCGGTAGAAGTTAATGACTCCTTCCACCCCGGGGATACGGTCGCGGAACGCCCGCACGGATTGATCGTCGGGCCCCACCACCAGCAGCACCGGCTCGGAACCCACGTGATCCTTGACCAGCTTCTCACTGACCACCCGGTCATAGAGAAACGCGCGGCTGGCTCCGAAGGCCTGGATCCCCAGCATCAAATCGCGGCCCGTGAGATCGTGCTCCGGGAAGGCCAGGACGGTGGGCGCGCGTTTCATGCGAACATCCCAGTCTCTCTTGGCATACTCGGGAATATACTCGTGGACATCGTCCAGCACCGTGCCCTGCGGCTGCTCCAGTTTCCAGGTGGCGAGAGTCAGCTCATCGGAGAGAACCAGCGTCAAATGGCGCCCCTTGAGCGGTCCTGAAATGGCGGCGCCGCTGATCTGCTGCCAATAAGTCCCAGTCTCCTCGTCCCGCATGATGAAGTTCTGGTTGTTGATTCCGGCCAGATGAAACGTCAGGCGCACTCCGGCTATGTCTCTCGTCCACACCAGACCGGTGTGACAGAGCGTTCAATAGGTCGCGACAATAGCGATGCCGCCCACCACGTCATTGACTACATGATGGTAAGACATGCTGCGGATAGGATACGCACGCGCTGCCTCGCCGATTCGCACGGAAATCACTTTCTCGGCGCCATCCAGCTTGACGTCTTGCGCGGCGGTGAACGTAGGATGGATGTCCGGGTGGAACATCAGCTCATAAACATTAATGCGCGCCAGGAACGCAAGCGCGACAACCACCAGCGCGGCTGCCGCCTGTAAGACTCGTCTCCACATGGGAGGGCGCCTGCGCCAGTAACCGATGACCGCCGCGATCGCCGCCATCGCGCTGATGACGGTTATGACCGCGCGGAATCGAGCGACCACCAGCGCGGCGGAAAGTTCGTTCGCCCCCTGATGCCGGAACGGACGGATGACGTAAATCGGGTAGACGACACAGACGAGCGACACTCCGAGACAGCTCAGCAAAACCAACGTGAATATTAGCCGGTTAGTTGGCGCGCGATTGGTCATGATAGCGTTTCTCCCGGGGCCGCCAAAAGTATAGCCCGTAACTCAATGACTCGTCCATAACATAAACGCATTATGTGGGGCAGGCAATCCTGCCTGCAGCCGCCTTTCAGGCGGCTCGCCGCCCGAAAGCATCAGCCATCCTTCCGTCGCAACTGCGCCCCTTCCGTACACTCGTAGCCGCCCGCGGCCACCTTGGAAAATTCCTGCACCGCGCCGCTGGGCCACTCCACCACCACGCGCGTAGCGGCGTCCCTCGGACCGAGACCGAAAGTGACAGTCAGTTCCGACTGTGACAGATAACTCGATCCGGTCTTCACAGTCCGCGATTGCGTACTCTCCGGAGTAGTCAGTCGAACTACCGCGCCGATTGCATCCCGGTTCGATTTCGTACCGATAAGCCGCACCCTCAGCGAATGCACGCCCGCCGCGACGTCGTTCCGGTATAAGTACGCTTGTCCCTGATTGGTGGTCATGAGCACGTCCAAATCGCCATCGCGATCGAAATCGCCGTAAGCCAGACCGCGCGCCACTTTGGGCGCAGCGAAAGCGCCGCCGGCCTGGGAAGCCACATCTTGAAACCGACCCGCTCCGCGATTTAGAAAAAGGTGCGGCGGCTGCGCATAACCGGCGTTGCCGCGAATCTGGCGGACGGTCTCGTCAATGTGACCGTTGACCGCCGCCAGGTCGAGGCGTCCGTCCAGATTCATGTCGAGAAAGGCGCACCCGAAGCCGAGACTCTCGCGCGACGCCTGGCCCACGCCGGCGGTAATCGCGACATCGGCGTACACTCCGGAACGGGAGGCGTGGTAGAGCGCCATCATCTCATTATCGAAGTTAGTGATGGCAATCCCTTCCACGCCCGAGTTATCGAAATCGGCGGTATCGACGCCCATTCCGGCGCGCGCCTTGCCGTCTTCGCTGAACGCCACCCCGGCGCGGACGGCGACATCCTCAAAGGCGCCATTGCGCAAATTACGATATAGCTTATTGGGCTGAGTGTCGTTGGCGATCAGCACATCCGGCCAGCCATCGCGATCGTAATCCAACAGAGCGACGCCGAGAGACTTCGACGTGGGGTCGAAGATGCCGCTCTTGGCAGTGACATCTTCAAAGGTTCCGTTTCCCCGATTGCGGAACAGCCAACAAGTGTCTCCGTGATACGCCTCAGGCGTACAGTAGGACTTGCGCTTGCCGTCGACGCTGCAGAAAACATCGCGTTGCGGCGACCATTTGACGTAGTTACAGACTAACAAGTCCAGCCAGCCATCGCGGTCGAAATCGAACCAGAGTGCGGAGGTGCTGAACCCCGTCCGTCCTCCGAGGCCCGCCTTATCGGTGACATCGACGAAGTGTCCCGCGCCAGTGTTTTGAAACAGCCGGTTCTGACCCACGGCTGTAATCAGGATGTCCGTGAAGCCATCGTTATTGAAATCCGCCGCGGCCACGCCCATCCCGTACATTTCCACCGCCAGGCCGGCGCGCTCCGTGACATCGGTAAAGGTCCCATTGCGATTGTTGCGGTATAGCTTCAGCGTGCTGCGCTGGCGCTTGTGACCCGGCCAGTCCATTCCGTTGACCAGCAGAATGTCGAGCCAGCCATCGCCGTCGTAATCCAGAAACGCGCAGCCGGGCCCCATGGTTTCGGGCAGATACTTAGCGCCAAAGGCGCCGCTATTGTGGCGAAAATCGATGCCGGCGGCAGCGGTCGCATCGGCGAGCGAAAAGCCCAGCCCACCCGCCGATGCGGATGCCGATAAAGGTAACAGCGGCTGGCCAAAACAGGCGAGTGCGCCGCCGAGCAGGGAACGCCGCTTCACGCGATGCTCACCAACCCGCGGCGGATGGCGTAAACTACCAGTTCGGCCGTGTTATGTATCGCCAGAGTCTGCATGATATTGGCGCGATGCACCGCCACCGTATTCGCGCTCAGCCCCAACACGGTGGCAATCTCTTTGTTCGACCTGCCGTTTACAATCAGCTGGAGCACTTCCAGTTCCCGAGTGGTAAGAGTTGGCTGGCCGGCCGGCTCTTCGGCGATCAAGCCCAGGCGCGGGTCCAGCACGCATTCATTCGCCGCCACGCGCTTGACCGCCTGCACCAGTTCCAGATCCATCGCATTCTTCAACAGGTAACCCTTGGCGCCCGCCTCCAGACAAGTGCGCACGTAGGAGGTATCGGAATGCATGCTGAGTACTAACACCGCGGTTGCCGGGCACGATTTCAGAATGTGGCGCGTGGCTACGGCTCCATTCATGCTCGGCAAGGCGAAATCCATCACCACTACATTCGGGAGCAGACGGCAGGCTTCCTTCACCGCTTCGTGGCCATCGCTGGCTTCGCCCACCACGCGAATTTCGGGATCCTCTTCGAGGAGCCGTCGAAAGCCGCGGCGCACGAGGCTGTGATCGTCCACCAGCAGGACCGTAATGGCGGCGTCGGACATGGAAGTCGGCTCCCCCTATCGTAAGTCACCGGCAGTCAACTCATCAACACCGAATCCCTGGCGCATGAAAGCACGTCGGTTCCTTCCGCTTGACACGTTCCCGCCAGGGGACCGTCCGGCACTGAAGAGCCCGATAGCGTTCGGGGAGGACCTCAGTCACCGAAAGTCATAAAATCTTTCTCAATTAGATAGACTAACTTAAGCTCAACTTAGGCTAACTCCCGATTCCCCGTATAGTAAGTTGGTATTAGTGCTTACGATTTCACTCTTGTGCGGCAGCCAATCCTGGCCGCCTCCTGCTCGCACCCAACCCCGGAATACCAAACGACCCCAGTCCCATTTCCGGACACTCCGCAGTCGTTACCCCTTTTCCACCCCGCCAACCCGAAGGCCACGCCAACCGGCGTAAAATGAAAACCCGCCGCGCGTCGAATTCCCGTCCCCGCACACCCCTATTGACAGCGGCCCTCTCAACGAGGTATCACTACGTAATCCCGTGGGAGGATACTGCTTTATGAGATTCCGTTACGCCGCCGCCGGAAGTGCGCTTCTGGCGCTCGCTCTCGTTTCCGGTCCAGCCGTCACCGCAGCGCGCGCGCAAGCCAAGAAAACCAAGGCTACGCCCGCGCCTGCGACTACCGCCGCCCAGCCGCAAAAAGTCGACGAAGAGTACACCAAACTCATCAAGGAGTATCTGCAGGATTCGCGCATCACCACCGAACTGGTGGATCACATGCCCGCCTCCGACACCGTGCCCTCGCCGCTGAAGTTCCTCGGACGCATCCCCGGCAAGCCCGGCGAGCTCACCTACGTCGAGGACATCCATCGCTACTACGGCGCGCTCGCGAAGGCGTCGCCGCGCGCCAAACTCTGGAAGCTCGGCACGTCCGAAGAGGGGCGCGACATCATGGTCCTCGCCATCGCCAATGAGGAGACCATAAAAGATCTCGACAAATATAAGGACATGCTGGCCAGGCTTGGCGACCCGCGCAAGATCAGCGAGCAGGACGCGCAGCAGTTGATCCACACGGCCAAGCCGATTTACTGGATCAATAGCGGCATTCATTCGCCCGAGACCGGCGGACCCGAGATGCTCATCGAGCTTGCGTACCGCCTGATCATCGAGGAGACGCCGTTCATCCAGACCATCCGCAACAATGCGATCGTGTTCATAACTCCCGTTCTCGAAGTGGATGGCCGCGATAAGGAAGTAGACACGTTCTACTATCGCAAGGAGACCGGCAAAGAGGCCCCGCCGCTGATGTATTGGGGTAAGTACGTGCAGCACGATAACAATCGTGACGGCATGGGTCAGTATCTTGCCTTGACTAAGAGCTTCACTAAGGGAGTGCTGGAATGGCACCCCACGATTCTGCACGATCTGCATGAGGCGCAGACATATCTTTATGTATCTACCGGCACCGGCCCTTATAACGTGTCTCTCGACCCGATCGCCATTGACGAATGGTGGCTGCTGGGCGAGACCGAAATCATGGAAATGGCCAAGCGTGGCGTTCCCGGCGTCTGGACCTATGGCTACTACGACGGCTGGGTGCCGAACTACCTGTTCTGGATCGCGCTGACTCATAATTCGTTCGGCCGCTTCTATGAAGTGCAGAGCTATGGCCCCAACCCGAGCACAGTCACTCCCGGCGCCGCGACCACCAGCCGCGAATGGTTCCGGCCCAATCCGCCGCTGCCCACCATCCAATGGGGTCCGCGCAACAACACTAACATTCAGGAATCGGCGATTCTCATCGCGTTGAACAAGGTTGCCAAGGAGCACGAGTTATATCTGGAAAACTATTATGTGAAGACCAAGCGGACCGTCGACAAGGGTAAGAACGGTCCCACTTACGCCTGGCTGATTCCCGCCGCGCAGCGCCGCAAGGCCGACGCCGCCGATATGGTTAATGAGTTGCGCCGGCAAGGCGTCGAAGTCCATACCGCTAGCTCGGCGTTCAAAGCCGGCAGCGCCGATGTGGCGGCCGGCGACTACATAGTGCGCGCCGACCAACCTTATCGCACTCTGGCCGACATGTATTTCAGCATTCAGAACTATCCGCCGGATAATCCCCGTCCCTACGACGACACCGGCTGGACCATGCAATACATGCGCAACGTCAAGTTGACCCCGTTGACCGATAAGTCGATTCTGGACCGCCCCATGACTATGCTGGCGTCCGAAGCCAAAGCGCCGGGCAGCGGCGTCGAGGGCACTGGTTCCACGCTGGTGGTGGAGCACACTTCCGATAACAACCTGATGGCCTTCCGCTATCGGAATAAGGATGTGAAAATGCTCGCCGCCGAAGAGGATTTCGACCTCAACGGCCACAAGCTGCGCGCCGGCGCATTCATCATTCCCAACGCCGATCGCGCTAAGCTCGAGCCCATGCTGAAGGAGCTGGGCCTTTCCTCGTGGGCCGTTTCCGCCGCGCCATCCGTGAAGACGCATGAGATGACTGTGCCGCGCATCGGCTACGTGCATTCGTGGTCGCGCACGCAGGATGAAGGATGGGTGCGCGCCGCGCTCGATTATTACGGCGTGCCTTACACCTACTTCGCCGATAAGAAGCTGCGCGACGGCAATCTGCGCGCGAAGTACGACGTGATCGTCTACCCGCATACCGGCGGTACCGCGCAATCCACGCTGGCGGGAATTCCGCGCACCGGCCCGGACCCCGTCCCCTACAAGAAATCCACGCTCACTCCGAACCTGGGCGCCATCGATTCCGACGACGATATTCGCGGCGGCATGGGTATGGAAGGCCTGATGGAGCTCGCCAAATTCGTTGAGGATGGCGGCGCGCTGATCACCGAAGGTTCCACCGCTTCGATGATGGCCGAGTACGATTTAGGCGGCGGCATCACCGTGGAGCATCCCACTGGCTTATTCGCGCGCGGCAGCATCTTGCGCGGAACCTTCGCCGACCTGAAGAGCCCCATCGCCTACGGTTATGACGGGAAAGACGTTCCGGTCTACTTCAATCAGGACCCCGTTTTCAGCGCCGGCGCCGGCGCCGGATTTGGGGGCGGCGGCGGACGTGGCGGCGGTGGACGCGGCGGAGCCGATGCCAGCGCGCAAAACATCACGCCGAATTCGACCATGCTGAATATTCTTCCGCTCGATCCCACGGCGACCGCGGGTGAAACTCCCGCGCCCGCTGCCGCTGGCGGTGGACGCGGCCGCGGTGGCCGTGGCGGCGGAGGCGGCGGACGAGGCGCAGCCGGGGGCGCTGCTGCCGGAGGCGGAGCGGGAGGCGCCGGTGGTGGCGGCGGACGTGGCGGCCGCGGTGGACGCGGCGGCGCCGCTGACGAAGAGCGCGCCCGCGTGGTGATGCAGTTCCCGACCGACGTCAACAGCATGCTGCTCTCCGGCACGCTAGCCGGCGGCGAAGCGCTATCCGGCCGCGCGCTGGCCGTGGATGTCCCGATGGGCAAGGGCCACATCGTGATGTTCGCGCTACGTCCCTTCTGGCGCTGGCAGACCCAGGGAACCTACTTCCTGGCGTTCAACGCGATCAACAACTGGGACCATCTGGACGCCGGAAAAGCGGCTCCGAGTCAGCCGCGAACGGATTCGCCCGGCGGCCAATAAGTGGGGCAGCCAGCCGGCTTTAAGCCGGCTCTCCAGCCGGCTTTAAGCCGGCTCTCCGGCCGGGGGGACTTTCGCGGCTTCACGCCCGATACGCTTCTGAGCTATTCTGAACCCATGCAACAGATTCAACCCGATCAAGCAGATTTCCTGCTCCAGAGTGTTTATCTCCCGGGGCTCAAGAACGAGCATCGCATCACCAGGAGCATCATCGAAGCAATTCCGCCGGATAAAGGCGACTATCGTCCGGACGGCATCTCGAAGAGCGCTCTCGATCTGGCTTGGCACATCGCGTCCACGGAAATGCGGTTTATGGACGTTCTGCCGGCGGGCAAGTTCGATTTCAGCCCGATGCCTCGCCCGGATTCCATCAAGAACTCGACAGATCTGACAAGCTGGTACACAGACAACTTCGGCCTGCGTTTCGAGAAGCTGACGAAACTGTCGAATGAGCAGTTACTCCATATCGTCGACTTCCGTGGCATGTTCCAGTTGCCCGCGGTCATGTACCTCGGCTTCGTACTACATCACTCGGTGCACCATCGCGGACAGTTGTCGATGTATCTCCGGCCTATGGGAGCGAAAGTGCCCGCGATGTACGGCGAAAGCTACGACTCCGCAGAAGCTCGCAAGGCCGCGCAGCAGAGTGCTTAAGCTCCGGCCGTCGGCTGAAGGCCTTCAGTAGCCCAAGTCACTGCCGCGCCAGCAGATCGTCGAGGTAGCTCTTGAGCAATGCGTAAGATGGTATCGGCGAGATAGCTTGGCGATTCCCTTTCCACACCACCACCAGGGTCGGCGTCGCGCGGAGGCGGTCGGCGGCGCCCATCGCCTGATCGGCCGCTACGGTGTCGTCAAGCCGCTGGTCGTGCGCCAGCATGTCGCGCACCTTTCGCATCGCTGCCGGCGGAAGAACCAGAGCTAGTTGACTGTCAATGTCGCCGCCCACGCTCCAGATGTCTTGCGTCTCGAAGAGCCGGTTGACCGCCAGATCGTATTGCCCGGCTTGGCCGGCCGCATTGGCGTAGTGCGCGGCAAGTTTTGCATAGGGATGCTGCGCCAAGGGAAAATCCCGGTGAAGCAGCTTCACCTTCCCTGTTTGGACATAGCCGGCGATCAGCAGCGGCATCGTGTCGCGATAGAACGCGGCGCAGGAAGGACACTCGTAATCCGAATAGACTTCACAGGTGATACGCGCGTCGGCAGATCCCGATTCTTTGTAATTGCGCGCGCCGCGGGTCGGCGCCGTAGGCACAACTGCCGGCGCGACGGCCTGCGGTTTGAGAGCTTGGGCCGATACCGGGGCCGCCGCCGGATTCGCGTTTTCAGCTACCGGTGCAGCCTCGACGGGCCGCTGAGTGGCATTCTCCGTGGCGCGCTGGAAGCAGCCTCGCGGCATGGCGCATGCCCGGGGTTGTAGGAACGCCAGCAACCCCAGACACGCCGCCGCCGCAGTCGCCCAAGCCCACTGTCGCTTGATCCTGGCCTGCCGGTCCAAATCGCGCAATCGAGCGCGCGCACCCGCCGTATCCGGCAGCCATTCGCTGGCATCGTCCAGCGCCGCCAGGCGGTCGTCCACCCATCGGTTCCCATTCATTTCGTTTCTCCAAATTGTTTGAGATATTCCTTGCGGAACGCCTGCTGCGCACGCCCGATCAGTGTTCCCACCGAGGCGGGATTCACGTCTATCGCCGCAGCCAATTCGCCATACCGCAGGCCGTTGCTGCGCAGCAGCAGCAACTCCGCCTGACGCGCGTCCAGAGCCGCCAGCACGCGGCGAACCTGCTCGCGCTGCTCGGCGGCGGCATGGGCTTCCTCAGGCGTCGGCGACGGGCGCCCGGGTCCAGATAAGAGCTCATAGCGCGTGGAGCGCGACTGCCGCCGCAACTCGTTCAGGGCCAGCCGCACCGCGGTCCGGTAGACCCATCCCCCGGCCTTTTCGCCATGAGCGCGCGGATTCCGCCACAGCTTCCAAAAGGCCTCCACGGCGAGTTCCTCGGCGCGTGCGTGGTCGCCCACCACCCGGCCGATCGCGCGCGCCATGCGCGGGTAGTGGGCGTGAAAGAACGCTTCAAAATCGAACGAAGCTTCGCGAGTCTCCATCTGTTCCAGCGCCGGGCAGCGTGTGTTCACAGTACATCAACACCGGCCATTGCGGTTTTGTGACAGCCGGAACAGGTAAACTGGAAGTGGCTCCTTCAGGGCCTTAACCATGCCGGAAACCTGTACGTGCGGCGCGCAACTTCCGCCCGATTCTCTCTTCTGCCACAAATGCGGCAAGCCGCAGCGGGAGATTGCCGAGCCCGAACTTCTTACGCCAGCGATTCCCGCCCCGGTCGCCGGAGCGCCTGCGCCGCCGCTTGTGACAGCGCCGCGCTTCGCAATGCCCGTGAGCTTTCGCAATCCGGTAGCGCTGCGGATCTCGCTATTTGTGGGTGTGGCGGCGATGTTTTTCAGCTTTTTGCCCATTGTGAATTGGCTGGCGGCGGGCTTTTTCGCGGTGTTCTTCTACCGGCGAAAGACGCACAACTTACTCAACGTGGGCGCGGGCCTGCACTTGGGATGGATTACCGGCCTTGTCATGTTCACCATGTGGGGCGTGCTTTTCATGGTGGAGGGACTCTCCGGGAAATTCGCCGGAATCTTCCAGGAGCAAATCAAGAATCTGCCATCGGCCAACGACCCTTACGTGCAGCAGGTGGCGCAATTCATGGCGAGCGGTCCGGGCCTGGTGATCGTGCTGGCGATCGCTTTCGTGTGCATCACCTGCCTGAGCATGGCTGGCGGAGCGTTGGGCGCGAAGATAGTCGAGCGTTGGGCGCGAAGATAGTCGGCCGCGATTAATGCGCGCCGCGCCGCGAATAGCGCTTCACTAAAGCGACGCTGGCGAAGATCACGAACATGGAAAGCGCTTCGCGTACGCCGAAGCGCTCGCGGTAAAATAGCCACCCCAGCGCCACCGCGACAATCGAATTCACATACGGGTAGACCGAGGCAATCGCCACCGGCAGCCGGTCGAGCGCATACACGTATGCGCTGTATCCCACAATGGAACCGAAAGTCACCAGGTAGAGAATGGCGCAGATGCCGCGGACGCTCCAGTGGATGGGGTGTTGCGGAATGGCGAGCGCAAATGGCGCGAGTATTATTCCCGCCGCAAGCTGCTGCACGCCGCCGGCGATAATCGGGTGCGCCTTCCCGGAATTCCGCCGCTGATAAATGGAGCCGAACGACCATCCGGCCATGCCGATCTGCAGAATCAGGAAGCCGTAGAGCAGGGTCCGGTCGATGCCCGCGCCGGCGTCGGGCGTGAAGAGCAGCGACGCCCCTATCAGTCCCACGGCCATGGCGCCGATGGTCGGCGCATGCAGGCGCTCGCCGCCGGGAAGCAGCGCTTCGGCGCCGATCATCCAGAACGGCGACATAGTGATAATCAGGCCGGCGATGCCGCTGGGAATGGCGACCTCCGCAAAGACCAGAGCGCCGTTGCCGATTCCGAGCACCAGCAGTCCGCTGAGGCAGGTGGCTTTCAACTCGCGGCCGCGCGGCAAGGGCAGCCCGCGGACCAGCGCGAAGAGAACCAGAATCCCGCCGGAGATGAGATAGCGGATAGAGATCAGATCGAGCGGCGGAAACGTCTCGAGCGACATCCGGATGCCCAGGTAGGTGGTGCCCCAGAACAGGCACACCGCGGCCAAGGCAAGGTATGGCTTGAAGAGGGGATGGCGCGGCAATAATCTCAGCGTAGCATCGGCGGAGGGTGGCGGGTATAGACAGAGGCAAGAACTAGACCGCGTATCAGACCTTTGCCGATAGTGATACGTCTTCGTGTCGGCATGCGCGCGAAACGATCTCGCGAGCGGAGCTGCGCGTCGACCGTGCGGCCCGGCGCGTCAGCGTCGAGCGGTCAGGCCAAGACATAGTTCGTAATACCAAGTTATAACGAGTGAACCCTTCGATTAGGGTAAGTCGCGTGTAAGTTGGTGTATCCATGGCTGGAAGTACTCTTAAACGCGACTGACTCATTTTGCGCGCGAAGAACGCCTCCATGCGGTCACAGAAGAAGATAATAAACTGCAAAGTTGGTTAATTGTTGAAGTGAAAACAGTTAAGCGCGGCAACTTAGGGCGCGGGCGAGGTCTTAGAGGCTGAAATGTGAGGCGAGTGTACGACAATAGTAGTAACGATGGGTGAATATACGATCAATCAGAACAAAGAGCCGGATATAACTCGGCGCGCGCAGAGGCAAGAGACGGGGTTAGGCAGGCGCGGGGTGGATGCGGCGGAGTGGGTGAAGACAGCGCTGGGGTTCGAAGCGGATGAGGCGCAGCAGGAGATATTACGCAGCGACAAGCAGCGGGGACTGCTGAATTGTACCAGGCAATGGGGGAAATCGACCGTAACGGCCGCCAAGGCGATCCACCAGGCGTATCACTTTCCGGAAAGCCTGACGTTAGTGGTGAGCCCGAGCGCGCGGCAGAGCGGGGAGTTTCTGCGGAAGGCGGCGGGGTTCGTGCGGAAGCTGGGAATCCGGCCGAAAGGGGACGGGGACAACGAGATTTCGCTGGAGCTGCCGAACCGGTCGAGGATTGTGGGACTGCCGGGGACCGAGGCGACGGTGCGGGGATTTTCGGCGGTATCGCTGCTGCTGGTGGACGAGGCGGCGCGGGTGAGCGACGATCTATACCTGGCGATAAGGCCGATGCTGGCGGTGAGCGACGGGGCATTGTGGCTGATGAGCACGCCCTTCGGAAAGCGGGGCTTCTTTTACGAAGCGTGGGCGAACGGCGGGCCGGATTGGGCGCGGGTTCGAGCGGCGGCGACAGAGTGTCCGCGGATTGGACGGAAGTTTCTTGAAGAGGAGCGGGCGACCATGGGGGAACGATGGTTCCGGCAGGAGTATCTGTGCGAATTCGAAGAGGCGGTGAGCGGAGTGTTCGCCCGAGATTTGGTGGAGCGGGCCATCACCGACGAGGTTGCGCCACTGGAGCTGGCGTGAGGGCGTTTGAGGGCGGGCGAGCGACTCTTCAACGCGAAGGCGCAGAGACTCGCAGATTTACGCGGAGAGAACAAGACTAGAAATGGCGACTAATTACTTTGTAGGAGTGGATCTGGGACAGAGCCGGGATTTCACGGCGATTGCGGTGGTGGAGAGGCAGGAGTTATCGGGCGAATGGGACCCGGCAGCTTATACATGCCGGAAAGACACGGCGCTGCGGCTGCGGTTCCTGGAGCGGGTGGAGTTAGGGACGACGTATCCGGACGTAGTGGAGAGAGTGATACAAGTTACGCGGTCGCGCGACCTGGCGGGGCGATGCCACTTAGTGGTCGATGGGACAGGAGTGGGGCGGCCCGTGGTGGACTTATTGAGACAGGCGAAGCCGGGATGCCCGATGATGCCGGCAGTGATTACGTCAGGACAACGGGAGACGCGGATCGACGGCTACTATGGGATTCCGAAGCGCGACTTAATGGTTGGGTTACAGGTGCTGTTGCAGCGGGGCGAGTTACAAATAGCGGCAGGATTGAAGTATGGCGCGGCCCTGGCTGAGGAGATGGCAGCGATGGAAGTGAAGGTGACATCGGCCGGGCGGGAGCAGTTCGGCGCGTGGCGGGAAGGGACGCACGACGACTTAGTATTTGCAGTGGCGCTGGCTTGTTGGGGCAGTAAGAAAACTGGTCTGGAGGTGGTGGGGGAAGTGGGGCGAAACCGGCTACCGGGGATGTGAGGGAGTAATCTTCGATGGGGTGGGGCGGAGATTCGCAGTCGGCTGACCGGACCGGGTAGGAGTTATACCGATCGGCCGTGACGGGTGGATCTCCGCGCGAGTATTTGAAAACCATGAAGCTGGGAAAACCTAATGGTCTCTCCCTCGCCTGCTCTCGCCTGGCGTTTGGACGCTATACTGAAGCGCACCGCCCGAGGGTCCGCACTGGACTAATTCGCCATCCTGATGGAGGGCCTGTTACGAGGTCCTCTGGAACCTGCAGCTGAAGTTCCGAAGCGCTCCGGGCGCGGAGGAAACCATCGCCGGCCCGTTCAGCGCCGCCTCGAGACTCTTTAGCTGCCGGGTGTCATGATGTGCGCGGTCGTTGTGCCCGCATTCATAATCCATACGCCACCCTGCTTGGGATTGTCTGCCAGTCCGGTTGACTGCGATGTAGCGCCGGGTACCGCGATCGTCACGTGTATTCGAGCGTGCGCCTGGTCGGGGCCGTTCATGTCGTACCACACCGATCCGTACTCAGGCTTCACGCGGGTTCCGTTCGCCTCTGCCGCATCCAGCGCGGCCTGTCTCGCGGCCATGTCGCTCATGGCCTCGAACTTCCGGTTCTGGACCACCCGATCGAGGTTGGCGATGCTGGTGCACTGCACCGCGAATGGCTGCCGCCCGGGCTCCCCGGACCGGTCGTAGCAGAGCAGCCGGTTCGTGCCCTTCTTCAGCGTTTCGTATGTGTAGTCGGCGTTCCACTTGACTACCGTAGCCCCGTCGCGCATCTGGCGGGGCGCCGCGGCCAAGGCCCGCTCAATGATTTCCGCCGTTGTCTGAGCAAACACGCCGATCGAAACCGCCGGCATACAGAGGATGATCGGGATCATGCGTTTCATTCCGTGGCCTCCAGTCCATCCGCCCGACCCTGTATCGCTTCGCCGGCGCCAAGTGGGAAAATACGTCGATAGATGTCATGGCGAATCGCGAACCGTAGTCTGGGCGACTGCGTAAGATTACAGCATATCGTAATCCAGCCGAAGGGATTTCTTGCGTCGCGTCCCTGCCAGTTTCCAGGACTCGCCGGCTCGGGACGGTATCGGGGCCGTGCATGTCGCGACGTGGTAAAAAACGCTTGACCGACTCAGCGTCAAACGGAGTCGCCCATCAAGCCTGGCACGGAAACCTGTACGGCGCATCTCCCGATGGGCCGCTATCGGTACTACCCTCCCCCGGCCCCGCCTGTTGTGGCGTCTCTGTTTCAGCTATTATCAACACCAGCGCGATGCTGCTTCTGGTCCGTTTGTGGATGGTCGCTTTTCTATGTTCGCTGGCTTTCGCCCAAGTGCGAGTGGCCGGTCGCGTGACCAACGAAAACGATCTGCCGGTGCCCGGCGCCCTTGTTACGGTCGAGGATGTTGCTTCAAAAAAAACCTGGGAAGCGATCTCTGAACCCACCGGGGTGTTTCTCCTCCAGTTGCCCTCCGCCGGGCAGTACTCGTTCAAAGTCGACCGCGAAGGCTTCTACGTACTCTTGAAACCGGATTTCACGGTACCGGCCGCCCCGCCCGACGCTCCGCCGTTCGAAGTGCATATTTCTCTAGAGTCAATCCACGAGATCCGCTCCACAATTGAAGTCAAGGGCGAAGCGGGTTTGAACGATATGGACCGCGTCTCGCCGCAAACTACGCTCAGCAGCAGCACCTTGTACGACGTGCCCTTCCCCAACTCGAACAGCTTGCGCAGCGGATTCCGAATGGCGCCCGGCGTGATACAGGATACCAGCGGCGGAATCCACCTTTATGGCGGATCCGAAGACCAGGCGGAGTACAGCTTGGAAGGCTTCCAACTCAACGACCCGCTCACCGGGCAATTCCAGGCCCGTCTCAGTCTCGAGGCCGTAGAATCGGTCGATATTCAGTCGTCTCCCTCCGATGCCGATAGGGGCTGGGGCGACGCCGGCACTATGCTCCTGCATCCGCGCACCGGCACGGATGAGTTCAAGTTTTCCGCCACGGAATACTTTCCCAGCATTGCGTTGGGCAGCGGTCTGCAGATTTCGAACTGGACGCCGCGCGCCTATATCTCCGGTCCATTGCGCAAGCGGCGCGCCTGGTTCTTCAATACGGTGGAGTTCCAATTCACCCGCACCACTTTCACGCAATTGCCCGAGGGCCAGAATTCGGCTAAGAACTTCCGGTTTAACGATCTGCTGCACAATCAATTCAATCTGAGCGAGAAGAACATACTTTTTGTGGGTATCCTTTTCGATTATCAATACTCGCCGCAGAGCGGACTGACCATTCTCGACCCGCGGGAGACTACATTAAGGCGGCAATCCAACCAGTGGTTCGGCTACATTAAGAACCAGCATTCGTTCTCACACAGTTCGATGATCGAGTTCGGATTTGCGGGCAGCCTGACGCATAGCACGGCTATCCCGCAGGGGTTTGCCCCTTATCTCATCACCCCCGATGGCCGCGAAGGCAACTATTACGCCGACACTCGCCGCGACGCCCATCGCTACGAGGGGATTGCCAATTACTATCTCCCGGCTTTCCACTTCTTCGGCGAGCATCAATTGAAGACGGGCGGCGACATCGTCCGTCTCGACTACGAACAAAACATCACCCGCACAGCTATCGACTATCTGAATACCGCGGGGATCGTGATCCGATCGATAGCTTTTATTGGATCTGGCCAGCTAGCTCAGAATAACAGCGAGGGCGCGGTGTTCTTGCAGGATTCCTGGAGAGTGCGCCCGTGGCTGATGATCGAGGCGGCATGGCGCGCCGATGCGGACCGCCTGCTCGGCCATATAACATCGGCCCCGCGCGCCGGTTTTGCGCTCTCCCCGCCGGGAATGGAAAATCTGCGCATTTCGGGTAGCTTCGCCCGAATCGTCGATCCAGCCAACCTACAAGTCTTTTCGCGGCCGCTCGACCAATCTTCTATCTCGACTTACTACAATAACTCCGGCGCATTGATTTATGGTCCGGTCACTTCTATCTACACCTTAGGCAATAATCTGCAAAGCCCGCGCGCCGACGTTTGGGCACTTGGAGCGGAGCGTGCGCTGCCAAAATTGCTGCGGGCAAAGGTCGAGTTACTGCGGCGGCGCTTCTCCGACGGTTTGAATTACGCCAACATCTTACCGTCCGCGGAAACATTCCCGGCCGTTCTCGACGGCGCCCCGAATCCAGGCCCGATAGTCGCCGACTACGTGCTGACCAACCAGCGCCAGGACCACTACGAATCGGTGGAGATTTCGTTGGGTCAGCCCGTCAAGGGCCGTTTTCAGTGGATGGTGAGTTATACGCGGAGCAGCGCGGAATCGAACGCCGTGATACAGCGAACGGTGGACCAGCCGTTAAGCGTCTCCGCCGACACCGGTCCGCTCCCATGGGATGCGCCCAACCGGCTGCTGAGCTGGGGCTATCTTCCCACCTGGAGCAAGAGCTGGTCGCTCGGCTATATGGTGGATTTCCACACCGGCCTGCCGTTCTCGATACAAGATCAGTATGCGCAACTCGTTGGCGTCGTCGATAGCTGGCGGTTACCGCCGTACTTCGAGCTGAATCTGTTCCTTGAACGGATCCTTTCCGTGCGCGGCTACCGCCTGGCTCTGCGCGCCGGGTTCAATAACATCACGAACCATTTCAATCCGACCATAGTGGACAACGTGGTCGGCGGCGCAACTTTTCTTCGGGAGTATAACGGCCTGCCGCGGTCGCTGAATTTTCAGATTCGTTTTCTCGGTCGCAGGTAAAAGGGTAGGACTGCAAACGCCCACACGCGCACGTCATCGGCCTTCATCGACCACGGAGTGCGCCCGGCTCGAACGCATCCGAGCTCGGTCCTTCCTCCCGCAGGCAGCGTATCCAGCGGCCCCCTGCCCGGGGTACGAGAAACGCCGATTAGTGGTAAACCAGCGCGTTAAAAAACAGCTTGAAATTCTGGTAACTCTGGCCGCGATATTGCGGGCGCATCCCGAAAAGAATGATCCGGCCGCGACCCATTGAAACGTCGAGCAGCGCCGCTTTCCCGGCAAGGTATTTCTCGCCGAGCAGCCAGCCGGACGCCAGCACGTGATCCATCGGGTAGCGCGCCACCACATCGCCCTCCGGGGCATCCCACGCGGGGCTCTGTTCGCTCCATAGCGTGACCCGCGCCGGCATCCCGTAAGCCAGTGGACTGCTGGTATTCAGACTCACGTTCAACAGAGAGCCGGGCGAGTAGAAATCGCGCGTCGCGGCGCCGTCCAAGGAATTTTTCGCCTTCACTCCCAGATCCTGGACGCCGAAATCGGCGGCGTGATTCAGAAGAATCAGCGTGCCTCCCTGCTCGACGAATTCTTTCAGCGCCGCGCTGCCTTTTTCGCCGATTCCGCCGCAAAACTCGGGCGGCATGCTCCCGGCCCGATTGCCATTGAGAATCTGCTGGCGCGGCTGATCGGGAATGATAATCGTGTCGAAACGCTGCCGCAGGGCGCCGGCTTGAATATCGGCGTTGTGCACCGACGTTTGCGCGATGCCGAAACTGTCGAATAGCCATCGCGTCCAGCCTTCGTCCATGCTCGGGTTATAGCTCTGATACATGGCGATCCGCGGCGCGGCGATTTCTTTGCGGCCGCTGGCGGGCTCGGTGTAGAAATCGCCGGTGGCGGCGTCGCGGTAAACCGCTTTCCCCGACTTCCAGATTTTCGCTACCGCCTTCCACGAATCCACATCGCTGGCCGCGAAACCGCCTTGCGGCTTGGCGTGGTCGAGATCGAAGGTGAATTGCGAACCGGGCTGGAGCGTGGCTTTGAAACCGTCCTTAATAGTGTCCACGGCGACGCCCATCTGCATGGGCAGGGTCTGCGCGGTCACATCGTAAGGGCGCTTCGGCGGACCGCCGGGATACAGTCGCAGGTCCGGATAATCCTGCCTTTCCAGCAGCGTCTTTGCCCATCCGGAATACGGTTGATGCATGCTGATAACATACGTGCCGGGTGCGTACTGCTTGCCGTCCGCCGTGAACCCTTCACTGGCGCGCTCGATTTCCACCTCGCCGGACGCCAGCGTTTCCAGCATTTTCCTGGCAGCCCCGGGATCGTTTTGTGAAACCGGAACTACGAATGCATTGGGCACGGCGCGTTCGATATTGTTGCGATTGATCTGATAGAAGTACCGCAACATGTCGTGACGCTTGGTCGCGGCCTGATTGAGCAGCGATTCCCAGGCGATCTCCTGATAATCGATGATGTCGCGCAGATGCCACGTGCCTTCCATCCAAGGCACGAGATAATTCCAGCTTCGCTCACGCGGATTGTAGCCGAGCGCATTATCGGCAATGTCTTCGGGCTTGAGCGTGATCGGCGACGCCAGCTTCGCGCTGGCCGATTCGGTGAGTATGCGCGCGCCGCCGTGGTAGGCCTGGTACTGCCGCGCGGGCGACCAGAAATCGTAGACGCCGTTGATGGCGATGCCCGTTTTCCCTGCCGCATAAAGATCGGTCGCGACGCCGGTGCCGATCATGTTGCAGATGCTGGCGAGAATCGGATCGATGTTGGGATCGACTGGATCCATCCACGGCGGCACGAAAAGGCGCGCTCCATTGGCGGCCATTTGGTGGACGTCGTAGACAATCTCCGGATGCCACAGGTTCTCCAGGCTGGCGGTGTTGCGCGTTTCCGGCTGGGTGAAGATGTACCAGTCGCGATTGTCGTCGTGGCCGACATAGTGGTGGTAGAGCTCGGGCGGCGATGTGCCGTCGTACGGCGTACCGCGCGTCTTGCGATACCAGCGCGTGACAATATCCACTCCATCCGGATTCTGAGAAGGTTCGAGCAGCAGGATCACGTTATCCAGAATCGCCTTGAATTTGGGATTGTCCTCGGTGAGCAGGCGATAAGCAAACTCGACCGCGGTGTGGGTGGACGCAACCTCAGTCGCATGGATCGAGCAAGTGATCATCACGATGGTCTTGCCCTCGTCTTCCAGGCGCGCCGCTTCGGCCGGCGTGATTTTGCGCGGGTCGGAAAGGCGTCGCTGGATGTCGAGATAATGATCGAGGTTCTTGATGTTCGCCGCCGAGGAAATGGTCACCGCGATCTGCGGGCGGCCTTCGACGGTCTTGCCGAGTTCCTTGAACTTGATGCGGTCGCTCGATTTTTCGAGCGCCTGGAAGTAGGTGACTACCTTATCCCAATCGAGAAGCTCGTTATCGACGCCGATCTTATGGCCGAAGTGGCTTTCCGGCGTGGGAACCGCGCCGAATGCGGGCAAGAAAAGCAGAGAGAGGATGAGAGTGCGTTGTAATAGCATATTTTTTCCGGATTTCTCTACGCTCAAGTATATATGTCTCCGTCGCGAGATTCGCCCTGAGAGGCTCTGAAGAATTTCGCGTTCACACGAGTGTGAACGCTGCACGCATGAGTGCGTGCGCCACGAGTGGGTAAGCCACAAGTGGTGAGTGCATCTTCATCGGGCTGAGTTTTTGTAGACCTTGCCGCCTTTCATCACAAAGATTACCTTACGAACGTTAGTGATGTCGTCGATGGGGTTGCCCTCGGTCGCCACCAGGTCGGCCTCCATTCCCGGGGCAATGGCGCCGATTTGCGATCCCAATCCGATCGACTGGGCCGCTCGCGACGTCGCGCTGACGATGGCATCCATCGGCGGCTGTTTGCCGTCGTGGACGCGCATGATGAACTCCTCGCTGTTATGGCCGGGCAGGCCCGCGACGGCATCGGTGCCGAACACGATCATTACTTTCCTTGCCATGGCGCGCTGAATCAGATTGAAGCGGATCGGCAGATCCTTGGCCATCTCCGCGAATCCCTGCTCGGTAAAATTGCCGAGCCCCAGAAACGCTTGTTTGTGGTTGATGTAGTTGGGAACGTTGGAGAGGTTCGGGTCGAGATACACGCCGCGCTGGGCCATCAGATCGAGCGCTTCGTCGGTGAGAAACGTCCCGTGCTCGATGCTGGTGCACCCGGAGAGGACGGCCGGTTTGGCTCCTCCGGAAGCGTGGGCGTGAACCGCCGCCGGACGTCCCAGTGCTTTGGCCTCGCTGCAAGCGGCCTCAATCTGCGCATCGCTCATGGTCTGAGCGCCGCCGTCGCGGCTGCTCGCGGTGGCGAACAGCTTGATTACGTCCGCTCCTTGAGCCACCCGCTCGCGGACCTTTTCCCGAATCTGCTCGGGCGTGCCGGAGTGCTCATTGAACGTGGCCAGGGAGGTGAGAATTCGCGGTCCGGGAAGAATGCCGGCCGCGATCAGATCGCGAGGCTCCTTGTCGGTATTGGCGCCCACGCTCCGCACCGTGGTGAAGCCCCCCTGCAGGGTGTCCCAGAGCGTCCCTTCGGTGCGCAGCGCAAATTCGGCGGGGGATTCGCCGCTGTTATCGGCGCGCCCATCTTTATTGAAGTGTCCGTTGACGTGGACGTGCGTATCGATCCAGCCGGGCATCAGGGTCAGACCAGTCAGGTCGTAACTCACGGGGCCTTTGGCGTCCGCATCCACGCGAACGATCTTCGAACCTTCGATGGTGATGCGCACGTTGCGCTGGACGCCGCCTTTACCATCGAGCATGGTCGAGGCGCGCACCGTGATCTGCGCGTTGAGGGATGCGCCCAGCGCGCACCCCATCACACACCCCATCACACACCGCATCACACACCGCATCACACACCGCATCACACACCCCAGCAGGACCGAAAACGGCGATCGCATGGCTAGAATTCCAGCCTGGCGCCGAACATGATCCACCGGGCGCTGGACTGC
>JBEKNN010000015.1:0-61901 GCA_049522755.1 Bryobacteraceae bacterium
CTCACATGCTTCATTTGGCATTGGAGCTGGACCGAAGAATCTACCGGGGAGTCACTGCCGGCTCCGCGCTTGCCGATCTGAGGTCATTGGGGCAATTCGATGGACACATGCTGCACGCGCTCAGAAGCTACTCTCCAACACGCGCAATGTTCGCCGTGCGGAGGCTATCGATTCGTGACCTTCGCGCCGGTATGGTTCTGGAGAACGATGTTTTGAGCAACGGCGGGAACCTGATCCTTAAGGGGGAAACCATCCTCACCGAGACATGGATTGAGCGCCTGGAGAATTTCGCGACAGCCCTGGGCGCGCAGAAACTGGTGGACGTGCGCATTCCCAGACTCGCCGGCAGCGAATCACCCACGCCAATTCATGGCGTTGCGGAAATCGGGACGGAGGAGGATGAACCGTAGGGCGGACCCCCTGGTCCGCGGCCGCCCCCCCCGGTCGGCCTCTCGGTCGGCCTCTCGTGGATGGCCTCGGAGTGATTGGCTGGTCGAAGAGCGGGTCCAGGGGGACCCGCGCGGACCGGGGGGGCCGGCCTACTGGCGGAATGCGTAACGGAATCCGTTCTCCGCGATGCCTCGCAACTCGGCTTCGCTAAACCCGAAATGGCGCGCCGCCAAGCGATACTCCCCGGTCAACGTGCAACCGAACATGGCCGGGTCATCGGTATTCAGCGTGATCGGCACGCCCGCGTCGTGGAGCCGCCGCACCGGGTGATCTTCTACACGAGCCACCACGCCCGTCACCAGGTTGCTGGTGATGCAGATTTCGAGCGGAATGTCGCGCTGCCGCAGATGCCGCATCAATTCCGGATCGCGCGCGGCGGCGATTCCATGGCCGATCCGCTCGGCGCCCAATGCCAGCGCGGCCCATATCGATTCCGGCCCCATGCTCTCGCCCGCGTGCGCCGTCAACCGCAGTCCAGCGCTCTTCGCGAATGCGAAGGCGTCTGCGAACCACTCCGCCGGACCGCGCTCTTCACTGCCGCCGATGCCGAATGCCACCACGCCTCCATCCACGCGCTCGGCCGCCAGTTCGGCGACGCTGCGCACGTGCTCCGCGCCGAACTGCCGCACCGCGTCCAAAATCCACCGCACCTCTACGGTGGATTCGCGCGCAGCCTCGCGCACCGCGTCGAAGATGGGGCCGAACTCCTGCCCCTTCCACAACACCACGCCCGCGGCTATAATGATTTCGGCGTACCGGACGTTCTGTTGTTCCAGACGCTGCAGCAAACGCCTTGTGATCAACGCATAGTCGGCGGGGGTGCGTAGACGCTTGCCTATGGCGCCGAACGCCTTGAGGAACGCGTCGAAATCGGCGTAACGGTAGAGCGCGCGAAACTCCTCGAGGCCGGTTGCCGGGTCGAGCTCATGCAGCGTTTCGGGCTCGATGGAGCCTTCCAGGTGCAGGTGCAACTCGGCCTTCGGCAATTCAGCCAGGAAATCGTCCATACTTGACTATTAGACTCTCATGACTTCGCAAGAGATCGAAGCGATCGCCGGCGGATACCACGGCGACCCCTTCCACGTGCTCGGCCCACACAGCGTGACCAGGAAAAAGTGGGAGGTGCGCGCATTTCTCCCGCAGGCGGAATCTGCCGCGGTGGTATTGAAAGAGACAGGCCAGGACGCTGTTCCCACGACGGCCGCCATGGAGAAGCTGCATCCGGACGGCTTCTTCTGCGTATCGCTGCCGGGCACGCCGGTGGCTTATACCATTCGCGCGCGCCTCTGGGACGGGCGCGAAATCGAAATCGACGACCCGTACCGCTACGGGCCGCAGATTTCCGATTCCGACCTCTACCTGCACACCGAAGGCACGCTGTTCGAGGCTTACCGAACGCTGGGCGCGCACGTCATCGCGGGCGGCGTCCGCTTCGCCGTGTGGGCGCCGAACGCGCTCAACGTCACGGTGGCGGGCGAATTCAACGAGTGGGACATCCGCCGCCATCCTATGCGGTGGCGCAACGGCGGAGTGTGGGAGCTGTTCATCCCCGGGCTCGGCGAAGGCGCCATTTATAAGTATTACGTGCGCTCGAAGATCGGCGGATATCAGCAACTCAAGGCCGACCCTTACGCGTTCCTCTGCGAGGCTCCGCCGAAATCGGCGTCGGTGGTGTGGAAGTGCGACAAGTATCAATGGGGCGATGCGGCGTGGATGGAATCGCGCGCCGCCAAGGATTGGCTCAAGCTGCCTGTATCGGCGTACGAAGTTCACGCCGGCTCCTGGCTGCGCGGATTGAGTTATCGCGAGATGGCCGTGAAGCTGGTGGAATACGTGAAGCTGATGGGCTACACGCACGTCGAGTTTCTGCCCATCATGGAACATCCGTTTTCAGGCTCGTGGGGCTATCAGGTGATCGGCTACTTCGCGCCCACGGCGCGTTTCGGCACGCCCGACGATTTCAAATACCTGGTAGATTGCTTTCACCGGGCGGGAATCGGAGTGATTGTCGATTGGGTGCCTGCGCATTTCCCCAAGGACGCTCACGGCCTCGATTTCTTCGACGGCACGGCGCTCTACGAGCACGCCGATCCGCGCAAGGGCGAGCAGCGGGAATGGGGCACGAAGATCTTCAACTACGGGCGCAACGAGGTGCGCTCGTTTCTGGTTTCGAATGCGCTGTTCTGGCTGAAGGAGTATCACATCGACGGCCTGCGCGTGGATGCGGTGGCGTCCATGCTATACCTCGACTACTCGCGCAAGGCCGGCGAGTGGATTCCCAACCAGTACGGCGGCAACGAAAACCTGGAGGCCATCGACTTCCTCCGCACTTTCAACGAGCAGGCGCACAAAGTGCCGGGGGCATTCACGGCAGCCGAGGAATCCACCGCGTTTTCCGGCGTTTCAAGGCCGGTATACCTGAACGGACTCGGCTTCACCATGAAGTGGAACATGGGCTGGATGCACGATATGCTGGACTACTTCAGCTACGATCCGATCTACCGCAAGTTTCACCACAACGACATCACCTTCAGCATGGTGTACGCGTTCACCGAGAATTTCGTATTGCCGGTGTCGCACGACGAAGTGGTTCACGGCAAGCAGTCTCTGCTCGGCAAGATGCCCGGCGACGAGTGGCGGCAGTTCGCCAACGTACGCGCGTTTCTGGCGTATATGTGGGCGCATCCCGGCAAGAAGCTCCTGTTCATGGGGCAGGAGATTGGCCAGCGCGACGAGTGGAACCACGATGCCGGCATTCCGTGGGAGGTGCTGGAGTTCGATTATCACCGCAAGCTGCAAAGCCTGGTAATCGAGCTGAACCGGATCTACCGCGCGAGCCCGGCGATGTACGAAGTGGATTTCCATTACAGCGGCTTCGAATGGGTGGACTTTCACGATTGGGAATCTTCCGTGATCGCCTTTTTGCGCAGGGCCGAAGACCCGAAGGACTTCCTGCTGTTCTGCTGCAACTTCACGCCGGTTCCACGCCAGGGTTACGAATTCGGCGTGCCCGAAGAGGGCTTCTACGAAGAGATTCTCAACACCGATTCGGAGAGGTTCGGCGGATCGAACATCGGCAACGGCGGCATGGTCTCTTCGCGGCCGATTGCCAAACACAACCGTCCGCAGAGCATTGCGGTGACTCTGCCGCCACTCGCGGTGGTGGCGTTCCGGAAGCGCTAACCGTGCTGCGAGGCGAAGAGCGCCGGCTGAAAGCCGGCGGCAGCCAGGATTGGCTGCCCCACAAAACGCGTTCACACGAGTGTGAACGCTGCACGCAAGGAGTGCGTGCGCCACAAACGGCTGAGCACAAATTGGCTAAAGGAGGAGTGGCTAAGAGCAGGAATGGCTGAGCGCGGAATGGCTAAGTACGATGTGGTGATCATAGGGGGCGGCCACAACGGGTTGGTGGCGGCTGCGTACCTGGCGCGGGCGGGGCGCAGGACGCTGGTTCTGGAACGGCGCGAATTGCTGGGCGGCTGCGCGGTCACTGAAGAAGTCTGGCCGGGCTATCGCGTCTCCACCGGCGCGTATCTGACGAGTCTCTTGCAAGAGCGCATTGTCCGCGAGCTGCAACTGGAGCGCTATGGCTACAAAGTGGATGCGAAAGACCCGGCGTTCTTCTCGGCATTTCCCGATGGGCGCCACTTCTTCATGTGGCAGGACCGCGCCCGGACGCTGGCTGAAATTTCGAAGTTCTCGCGGCGCGACGCCGAGGCTTATGCGGCTTACGAAGACCAGATCGAGCGCATCTCGCAGGTGGTGGAGAGCCTGCTGCTCACTACGCCTCCGCAGTTTCCGCTGCGCGGCATCGTGGATTTCATCGACTACCTGAAGCTCGCGGGCCGTTTGCGCGGGCTGCGTCCGAAGGACATGGTGGCGCTGGTCAAGATCTTCACGCAGAGCGCGGCCGAGTATCTCGATGAGTGGTTCGAATCGGAGCAGGTGAAGGTGACGCTGGCGACCGATGGCGTGATCGGCGCCAACGGCGGGCCGCGCTCGCCGGGCACGGCGTATATCCTGCTGCATCATTCGATGGGCGGCGTGGCCGGACATCGCGGCCTGTGGGGCTTCGTGCGGGGCGGCATGGGCGCGGTATCGGAAGCCATCGCGGCATCGGCGCGGCAGAGTGGCGCTGACATTCGCGTGAACGCCGCCGTTAGCAAAGTGCTGGTGCGCGGCGGACGCGCGTGCGGCGTGGCCCTGCAAAGCGGCGAGGAGATCGAAGCCGGCGCGGTGGCTTCGAATCTCGATCCGAAGCTGACGTTTCTGAAGCTGCTCGACGAACGCGACCTCGATGCGGATTTCGTGGCCGCGATTCGCCACTACCGCATAGAAGGCACCAGCTGCAAGATCAACCTCGCGCTCAACGGTCTGCCGGAGTTCACGGCTTATCCAGGGGTGTCCTCCAGCGGGGTGTCTTCCGGCGGCGGTTTCGCGCCGGGGCCGCACCACCGCGCGACGATGCACATCTGCCCCAGCATCGAATACGTGGAGCGCGCCTGGGACGACGCCAAGTATGGCCGCGCATCGGAGCGGCCGCTGCTCGAACTCACCATCCCCACGATGTACGATCCGTCGCTCGCGCCGCCGGGCAAGCACATCATGGGCATCTTCCTGCAATACGCGCCCTACACGCTGCGCGAAGGCACGTGGGACGAGCTGCGCGAGCCGTTCGGCGACCGCGTGATCGCGCTGATCGAGGAGTATGCGCCCAACATCCGCTCGATTGTCGAGCACCGGCAGGTGCTGACGCCTCTCGACCTGGAGCGCCGCTTCGGCATTACCGGCGGCAATATCTTCCACGGCGAGATGAGTCTCGACCAGATGTTCGTGATGCGTCCGGTGGCGGGATGGGCGCGCTATCGCACGCCGGTGCGCGGTTTGTACCTGTGCGGATCGGGCGCACATCCGGGCGGCGGAGTGATGGGAGCGCCGGGGTATAACTGCGCGCGGGAGATGGTGAAGGGTGGATAGAGCGGTCGGGAGGTGTTACTTGCCGGTTCACTTTTTGGTCCGGTTTGAACCGCTGCCGGGTATGGAGATAGAGTTTCGCGAGGAGTTGCTTCGGATCGTGGAGCCTACGCGAGCTGAGACTGGTTGCTTGGGTATCCATGTGTATGAGTCGCTGCGGACGCCGTTCGCGTTTGCGATCCATTCCGAGTGGATGGATGAGGCTGCGTTTGAGCTGCATGCGCAATTGCCGCACACCCTTCGATTTCTCGATGCCGCGGAAGGGTTTTTGCCCCATCCCGTGCAGGGGTTGCGGGCGCGGGAGATCGGTGGCTGCGGTGGCTGACTTGCAGGGGTGAGTCAAAGGGCGGAATGCGGATTGACAATCAGGCGCAGGTTGGCAACCGGTTGGCAACCTGGTTAACAAACTGCCCCACGAACTGGGTACACACACAGCCCACACTGTGCATACTATGATATGTGCCGGTGCTGTCGCGTCCAACGGTTTCTAACTCTCCGCTCGCGCCCCGCCTCGCCATGCGCACGCTGATCGTGGACGATGAGCCCATCGCCCGCCAGGTGCTGCGCGAAGAGCTGGCCGCATTCTCCGATATCGAAATCGCCGGCGAAGCCGAAAATGGACACGAGGCGCTTGTGCAGATCGAGCGCCTCCAACCCGATCTGGTGCTGCTCGACATTCAGATGCCCGGCATGGGTGGTTTCGACGTGATTCGCCAACTGCCCGCGGGCGCATTGCCGGTGATTGTCATCGTCACCGCTTTCGACCAGCACGCCATTGGCGCCTTCGAAGCCGGCGCCGTCGATTATCTCTTGAAGCCCGTCACCCACGACCGCCTGGAAAGGACCCTGGCGCGCGCCCGCGCCCTATGCGGCCAGATTCCCGAAATCGCCGGGTCGCTCGAGCGTCTCAGCGACGCCGCCGGCAAAGCCCGTAAGGTGGCGGGCAAAGCGGGCGAGGAATTCCACCTGATCGATCTCGACGACGTGCTGGCTTTCCAGGCCGACCGCGAAATTGTTTGGATCATCACGGCGAAGAAGCGCTACATGGCCACCCATCCGCTGCGCGAAATCGACGCGCGGCTGCGCGGAACGATTTTTCAGCGGGTCCATCGCAACGCCCTGGTGAACGTCAATCACGTTCGCAAAATGACGCCGCTCACCAGCCAACGCTGGCTGCTGACGCTCTCGGGCGGCCTCGAATTCATTGCCAGCAAGCGCCTCGCGCACAATGTGCGGCAGATGCTCCAATGGTAAGCCTGCCCCTCATCAATCTGCTCGGCCACGCCGCCGGAGCCATCGTCTTCGCCATCTTTCTGTGTCTGCTGTTCAGCGGCCGCGGATGGTCCGGCGGACACGGCCGGTATCTCTCCGGTCTGGCCGCCAGTCTTTCGCTTCTCTGGAATCTCGGATCCCTCATCGTGCTGGCGCGCCCCGAGCTTCCCACGGGCGTCATCGACATTGTGATCGCCTTAAGCTTTTCCGTCCTCAGCCTGCTGCCCGCGGTGCTGCTGCACATTTCGCTGGAAGATCGCCAGCCGGGGCTGGTGGTGGCCGGTTACCTGCTAAGCGCCGCTGCCATCGTGATGCACTTTTGGGAAATCCGCGGCAATGGACCGGCGCTGCACCAGGCCGCCATTCTGCTCATCACCGTGGGTTTCCTGGCGCTCGCCGTGATTGCCGCCGCGCGCCTGGTTTTGCGTGGTACCGGCCGCGCGCGAATGGTGGCGTCCATGTGCCTGGCGCTATTCGCCATGTCCTTCTTGCATTTCGGGACCGGCCACGCCAGTCAGGCATGGTCGAGCGAGTTGATTGTCCACCACGCGGGCATTCCACTGGCGCTATTGGTGCTGCTGCAGGATTACCGCTTCGTGCTGCTGGACGCCTTTATCCGCTTCCTGGCGAACGCGCTGCTGGCCGCCTTGCTGGCGTGGATCGCCATCGGCGCCGCGGTCCGTCTTGCGGCCTCCGGCAACATCTCGCGGAGCCCGCTTGAGGAAGCGCTGCTGCTAATCGCCGCCTGTTTCTTTTTGGTATTCTTCGCCTGGCTTCGCAATCGTCTACAAGCGTGGCTGACCAGTACGATATTCCGGCCGGGCGCCCTCGCCACCCTGGCCGCGCGGATCAAGGAGAGCCCCGGCTTCGCCGATGAGCTGGAATACCTCGATTGGGCCGCTGCCACGGCCGCCACCGCTTTGCGCACCCCGGATTCCGCCGTCATCGCAGAGCGCGATATCTCGCTGCATGCGCCGGTTCTCGCCTCCACGCTGCGCGACCACCATGCCATCGCCGAGTGGCCCTGGGCTGAAGCGCTAGTCCCCATACGGCTCGGCCCGGGCGCATCGCGCCTGATGCTCTTCGGACACCGCCACGGCGGCCAGCGTTACCTGGGCGAAGATTTGGATGCGCTGGCGAAGGCCGCCGCCGAAATCGCCGAGAAGGTGGGCTCGCTGCGGCGGGAAGAGATGAACCGGCTGGTGGCGCAAGCGGAGCTGGTCGCCCTGCAATCGCAGATCAATCCGCATTTTCTTTTCAATTCGCTCAACGCCCTCTACGGCGCTATCCCGCGCAGCGCCGAAGTGGCTCGCCGCATGGCGCTCAACCTCGCGCAAACCTTCCGCTATCTGCTGCGGACCGGCAAGTCCTTTGTGCCGCTTTGCGAAGAGATGGAGATTGTGCGCGCATATCTCGAAATCGAGCAGTGCCGCATCGGCAGCCGGCTGGCAGTGGAGATCCACGTGGACGATGCGGCGCTCGAAATCCCCATTCCCGTGTTGTGCGTGCAGCCGCTGGTGGAAAACGCCGTCAAGCACGGCGTGGCGCAAACTGCGGGGCCGGGGTACGTAAGAATCCGCGTCGAATGCCGCGACGAGGCGTTGCGCGTCATAGTGGAAAACAGCGCCACGGCGGCCTCGCGGTCGTCCGGCGCGGGTCTTGGCCTGGAGAACGTGCGCCGGCGCCTCGAGATTTGCTACGGAGCCGCCTCCGGGTTGCGACTGTCGCTCGATGGGGAGACGGCGGTCGCCGAGTTATCCATTCCAGTGGTCAAGTCCGTCGAGATGACAGTTGGTTAAAGAAATGGGTCTCAGCGAACCGAGGCGTCTATCCGTCCTAACTGCAAAGGGGAATCACAACCATGATTCGCGCAGTCGCCGGCGCCAGTTTGATTGTGTGGATGTCATCCGGGCTATTCGGCCAATCCGCGCCGCTGGCTCGGGCTTTTGAGGTTGCATCGGTCAAGATTCATGAGGCGTCCAGAACCATGCCCGGTATTTCAACCTCCGGCCCACGGCTTAACGCGGACGCTGCTAATCTGGTGCGTCTCATCATGTACGCGTACAACCTGAGAGGTTACCAGGTCTCCGGCGCGCCGCCGCACTTGGCCCTTGGCGACGACCGCTACGACATCGTGGCTAAAGCGGAGGGTGATTCCGCTCCCACTAAGGATGAATTCCGGCAGATGCTGCAAGTGCTGCTGGCCGATCGATTCAAACTCAAAGTCCATCGCGAGACGCGCGAGATTCCGGTGTACCAACTGGTCGTGGGCAAGAACGGGCCGAAGTTCAAGGAGAGTGCGCCCGACGCCAGTCCGGGTGCGCACTACGCCACCAGTGACCGCAATTATCAGGTGACCATACCGAAAGCGACCATGGACGACGTGCTTACCGCAATTGAAAATAGCCTCCTGGACCGGCCTGTGCTCGACAAGACCGGGCTTACGGGAACCTATGACATCAAGATGACTTACGTTCCGGATATCAGGGCCAATCGCGAGACACCCGATCCAACTGACATCAGCATTTTCACCGCGGTTGAACAACAGCTCGGCCTCAAGCTCGAGCCGCAAAAGGCGATGGTCGAAATCCTGGTTGTGGACCACGTGGAGCAGCCATCCGCGAACTAACGCCTTATCAGAAAGGGAACACAACCATGATTCGAGCAATCGGCGGCGCGAGTTTAATTGTGTGGATCTTATCCGGCCTATTCGGCCAATCCTCGCCGCCGGCTCGGGCTTTTGAGGTTGCATCGATCAAGCCTCATCAGGGACCGTTGCTCCGCATGGATATTTCAACTTCCGGCCTACGGCTGAATACGGAAGGCGCGAATCTGTTTATGCTCATCATGTACGCTTACCACCTGAAGAACTACCAGGTCTCAGGCACGACGCCCTTGATGGCTGACGACTCTCGCTACGAAATCACGGCAAAAGCAGAGGGGGAAGCCGCTCCAACCGAGGACGAGTTCAGGCAGATGCTGCAATCGCTGCTAGCCGGTCGATTCAAACTCAAGGTGCATCGCGAGATGCGCGAGATGCCAGTGTACGAACTGATGGTGGGCAAGAATGGGCCGAGATTCAAGCAGAGCGCCCCCGATGCCAGTCCAGGTGCGCACTACCACCGGACCGGCCGCAATAATGAGATAACGATCCCGAAGGCAACCCTGGACGACGTGATTAGCGCAATCGCCAACAGCATGATCGATCGCCCGGTGCTGGACAGAACGGGACTCACCGGAACCTTTGACATCAAGCTGACTTATACTCCCGACGTCAAGTCCAATCGCGATTCTGAGCCTGACCCAAGCGACATCAACATCACTGCGGTTCAGGACCAGCTCGGCCTCAAGCTGGAGGCGCAAAAAGCCATGGTGGAAATCCTCGTTGTGGATCACGTGGAGAAGCCGTCCGAGAACTAACGCCTGGCAATTACTTCGCCAGACTATAACCCGGCGGAATCTGAAACGCCGACGGATGCGGCTCCGGCGCCGGCGCGTTCTTGCAATAGCACGTGCGCTGTCCGAAACTCCCGGTGATCTTGGTGAGCACCGGCAGGTGCAGCGAAGTGCTGGTCCACGCCTCCGCCACCGTAGGCATCGCCGGGGGCTTGGGCATACCCGGAGCCTGCGGCATGCCTGGAGCCTGCGGTGCTCCCGGAACTTGCGGCGCGCCTGGGGCCTTCGGCATCCCCGGAAGTTGCGGCATCCCCGGAGGCTTCGGCATGCCCGGAACCTGCGGTAGCGTCGGCATGTGAAACGTAAGCTGCGTGCCGGTTACCGGGTGGCCTTCAATGAAGCCCTTGCCTAAATCCACCGAACTCACCGGCGGCGGCGTGGGCGCGCCAGGCACTCCCGGTAATCCCAGCTGCGGTATTTTCGGCATCGGCCCCATCTGCGGTATCGGGATCACCCGCGCCACCAGCTTGATGTGATCGAGAATGATCGCATGCTGCGCCAGCGGGTTGGTGATCACCGAAGTATTCCCGTAATCCATCCGCATCTTGCCGTCGCTTGCGCGAAGCAGCTGCGATGCCGATTGCTGCGGCGGCGCGCCGGGCAATGCCAGTTGCATGCTGGTGGTGCACTGGCCGCAGGCGGGCGGCAACGGCTTGGGAGGAGACGGCAACACAGCAACCACAGGGTATCACGCCCGATCCGCCGCGGAGCATGCACGGCTACAATAGGGTACTAGACCAATTCCATGAGCCGCGGCCTTCGGCAACTCGTTGCGTCCCTGGGAGCGCTGTCGTTAGTCGCGCTCGCCGCTGTGGCGCAGAGAGGCCGCTTCCAGCGAAACGGCGACGAAGACGAATACGACGCCGTAGCCGCAGCCCGCGAAGCGGAATTCCATTTCATCCGCATGGAATATACCGACCTGCCGCAGTTCCACCGCCGCTTCGGCTTCTCATCCCGCGATGGACAAGGGGCGGGCTGGTGGCTGGTCGATTGGCCGGCGGCCGACAATCACTTCACCCGCGGCATCGGCCGCCTCACGCGCATCGATACGGGCGATCCCCGCCACTTTGGCCTCACCGACAAGCGCCTTTGGGATTATCCCTGGATCTACGCGACGCAAGCCGGCTGGTGGGATTTAACCGACGCGGAGACGTCGCGCCTGCGCGAGTATCTGCTGCGCGGCGGCTTCCTGGTGACTGACGATTTCTGGGGTCCCGAGCAATGGGAAATCTTCCGCCGGACCATGGACCGCGTGTTTCCCGGCCACCCCATCACCGATATCGACGAATCCGATTCGGTGATGCATGTGCTTTACGATATCGAAGAGAAGGATCGCACTTTCATCCCCGGCTCGCGCCATTTGCGCCGCGGTCCCGATGGCTCGGTGGTGGTGGTGCAACCGGATGGCACAACCCCCGCCTGGCGCGCCATGTATGACGACCGTCACCGCATGGTGGTGGCCGCCAACTTCAACACCGATGTGGGAGACGCCTGGGAGTTCGCCGACGTGCCGTATTATCCCGAGCCAATGACTGCGCTGGCTTACCGCTACGGAATCAATTACATTGTTTACTCAATGACGCATTGAATGTATACTTACCGCATGTCTTATATGGAGGACACGGAGGCGCTGTTATGAATATTGGTAATTGGTTACAGAAAGAGCGTTTGAAAGCAGCCTGGGCTCTGCTGCCGGCTGACAAGAAGGCCGCCATCCAGCCAATGATTGAGAAGGCCCACCAACAGCTTCAGACCTACCAGGCTACAGGAAATGCGCCGCCTCACGATCCCACTGTCGTTCATCAACTGGTATTGGCCAAGAGCGCGCTCACGGACGACGCGGATGGTACTGCCACGGCTTTGCCCGAATTGAAACCCGGCGACGTTGAGGTGGATGTTGACGCGGGAGGCGCGATCTGGGGCACGGGTAAGTACCAGCAACTCGATCCTGGTTGGTTGGGGGCGGTTGCCGCCTGGATGGAGCACCTGATCCTGGGTAAGTACTCCTTTCCTCAGGGAACTCCCGCAGTCGCAAGTATCCCGGACCAACTGACTATCGCCATCGCGGGCGATTTTGGAACTGGAAACTGGGGAACGGCAACCGATCCGGCGCCGAGTACGAAGATCGCCACCAAGGCGATTCCGAAATACGCTCCGAACCTGACTATCCACTTAGGCGACGTCTATTATGAGGGATCGTCCTCCGAGGAAACCAATAACTTCGTGAAGCTGTGGCCTCAGGGTTCCGGGCCTGCCACCTGCTACACCATGAACTCCAATCACGAAATGTATTCCGGGGCGAAGTCCTATTTCGTGGAAGCGCTAGGCAGCCCGCTCTTCTCGGCGCAAAAGCCGTGGAGTTTCTTCGCACTGGAAAACACCAACTGGGTGATAGTGGGCCTCGATTCGGCCTACTATTCGGACGAGATCACGCTGTATATGAATGGCTCGCTGGGTTCCAGCGCCCAAGTCGATTTCCTGAAAGCTCAGGCGCAAAAGGGCAAGAAGGTGATCGTACTCACGCACCACAACGGCCTGTCAGAGGATGGTTCGCAGACTACCGGCCTATGGAAGGAAGTGATGGATTGCTTTCCCGCGGGGGCGCCTCCCGCCTATTGGTATTGGGGACACGTTCATGCCGGCGCGGTTTATCAGCCGCAGGGCGGCGTCAATTGCCGTTGTACCGGCCATGGCGCGCTGCCGTGGGGGTATGCTTCCGAACTGGCCAACCCGAACGTCGCGTGGTTCGAGAAGCGCAATGCCGGCGACCCGAACGACAACTTGAGAGTGTACAACGGCTTCACGTTTCTGCAACTGGACGGGACTGGTCTGAACGAAACATTCTACGACGAAAATGGCGATGTTGCGTGGATTCCGAATCAGACCACACCGGCCACCGCCGGCGGCTAGCATTGCGTTTCATCAAACGTATCCACTTAATAAAACGCCCACGTCGGTATTATCTTCTTGTCTGCCAAGGCGGGACGAGCGTCCGAAGTCGGTCGTCAACCCAATTCGGAAAGTGTTTTTGGGCCGCCGCTGAACGCAGATAAACGCGGATAAATAAAGCACCATTCTTATCGGTGTTCATCGGCGTTTATCGGCGGCCAGCGCCTCTTTTCGATTTTGGCTCTCTGCCTCCTCGTCATAATGATGCCCGCATCGCAAAACAGAGTATTATAGATATGTTTTATCGAAACGCTATACCTAGATGAGATGAGGGGTTCGATTCGGTTATACTGATCGCCGTGCCAGGGGAGCAAGTCACGATACTTGTAGAGCTATTGGACGAAAGCGTGAAGTGCTGGCGTCCGGTTTCCGCGGTGCATGTTTCCGAGGACAGCTACCGCATTGTTGACCCCGTGCCGGAAGGGGAAGCTTGGCTCTTCCAACCCGGCGAGGTCGTGCGGTGCAAACAGCGAGAGTTCAGCGACGGAACGGGACTGACCGCCTACGAGCCCGCGTCGGTGACGTGACTCTAAACGGCGCAGTTGGTGTCGGCAGAAATATCGAAGCCCTGTCCGGACGCGGCCTCACAGCATTGACCAGGGTGTCCGCGCCACAGTTAATGCCGCATAACCAATTGTGCGCAAAGTAAGCGACATGAGTTGCCAACTTGCCCCACAAAATCTTGTGACTATCGCCGTGCGTCCTACCGGCCTTCCTGCAAGGCTCGCGACAGCGCTGTAAGCCGCTCCGGCGACCCCGTGAACATAGTCCGCGGCATCTCGCGGTAACTCAGCATCCGCCGGTAGATAACATCCTCCAGCCGCGAATTGATTCCCCATCCGCCCAGATACTGCAGGCGCAGATCTTTGTCCCGATTGATCTCCGCCCCCGCAGTCCATCTGCTCAAGTCCGATCGCTGGCCGGCGAAAGTTCCGAATAAGTCGATCTCCGAATTTACTCCGATGCCCCGCAGCGATTCCACTACCGTTGCGTAATCCGGCCGGCTCAGCCGCTCGCCCACTACGTCCAGATCGATCACTAACGGGCCCACTTGCCCCATGAATACCAGGTCGTATCCGCGCCCGTCGATGGTATTCGCCCACACCGTGGAGGTGGGGAACGCTTCGAAGAATGTCGCCAACTCGCTGCGCACCGTGCGTTCGTCGCTTTCGTACAGCGGCACATACAGCGTGAACATGCCGCCCGGATTCAGGTGCGCTTTCACCGACTCGAAATACTCCTTCGAATAAATCGCGGCCGTTCCTTTCACGAACACATCCAGCGGATCGGACGCAATCACATCGTACTTTTCCGTGGTCGTCAGCAGATAGTGCCGCGCATCGTCGAAGATCACGCGCGTTTTCGGATTGTGATACACATCGTAATCCTGCACCGCGAAGTACCGCGTCGAAGTCGGCGGAATCACCGGCTCAATCTCGCACACTGTGATCTTCTCGATGGTGGGATACCGCGTGAACGTGCCGGCGGAAACGCCCGCGCCGAAGCCAATCCCCAGCACCGACCGCGGATGCGGATGCAGCAGCGCCGGCAGATGTCCCACCATGCGCTGCAGCTTCATATCGTAGGGCTCAGTGGTGGCTTCCACGTGCCCGTTGACGTCCACTTCGGTGGCGCCGTCGCCCCACTTCGAAATCGCCACCGATGAGTTGCGGCCCTCCACCGTGTAGAGTATCTGCGCCTTATTCACGTACGTCGCAATCCGCCGGCCATACGCGATCACTTCGCCCGGAATCGGCGTCATATCATTTGCAAGCACGCAAACCAGCACCGACATGGCCACCACCGCCGCGGTCATCAATTGCGACCGGCTTTCCTTCAGATAAGGACCCAGCAGGAACCACGCGCTCACGGCCGGCAACACCACCAGCAGCTTCTCGCAGTTGGTGGTGCCGATCCACGGGACCAGAATCAAACTTGTGAGCAGCGCACCGGCGATCGACCCCAGCGTGTTCGCGGCGTAGACGTCGCCGGAGACTCGTCCCGGGTCCTCGCCCGGCGCAGCAAGCGCGGCCATGGCCAGCGGGAAGCTCGCTCCCCATAGCAGCGCCGGCGGCAGAATCGTCCACAAGCAGCGGGCCATATCGAGCTGGAACGTCATCCACGGGCTCTCCGCCAGAAACGGATCGATGGGCCAATAGGGAAGGGAGCTGGCGATCATGTATGCGCTCCACGCCGTCCCCAGCGCCAGCAGCAACTGGCAGCAGGCCAGCGCCAGGCGCGGCCGCATGATCCGCGAGATGTACGAGCCAATCCAGCTCCCCAGCGCCATGCCAATCAGGAACACCGAGAGGATGATGGAGAACACGTACACCGTCGCGCCCATCAACATGCCCATCAGTCGCGTCCACACCACTTCGGCGCCCAGCGCGCTCGCGCCTGAAAGCCCGATGGTCACATATACCGGCCACTTTGTTTCCACTGGCAAGGCCAATGCAGGCGCGGGTTCACGCTCCGCTGCGCCATCGTGCGCCGGCACGCGCCCTGCCGCTATGTAACTCGCCGCAGCCACCGCCAGGTTGACCGCCATCGCCACGTAAGTCGCCACCACTGTGTCGTAGATCCGCAACAGATAGAAGCCCGCTAGCAGACACCCGAACACCGCGCCCGCCGTGTTGCCGCCGTAGAGCAATCCCCACCACGCAACTCCCCGCGGCGTGGTTTCAATCCAGCGCACGATGGCCGGCAGCGACGCGCCCATCAGGATGGTCGGCGGCAGCAGACAGATGGTGGAAAACAGCCCGCGCAGCAGCATCCCCGGCATGCCGCTCTCCGCGCCCGCAAAGTAGATGCGGTCGAGCAGCGGCAGCCCCACCAGCACCAGGAACCCGCACAGCGCAATGCCCGCTTCCAGCGCCGCATAAATCCGCAGCGGGTGGATGCCGCCCAGCTTGAGTTTCGAAAAGCCCACGCTGCCGATGCACAATCCGCCCATGAAGCTCGCGAGCAGGAAACCCATGGATACCGCGGTCGATCCGATGGCCAGCTGCAGCAACTGGAACCACACGATTTCGTAGATCAGCGCGGCGCACCCGCTGCCCGCGAAAAGGATCAGCAAAACCCAAAGGAACCGCGATCGGTCGAAGCCCGGATTGGCGAGAGAGGGAGATATTTCTGTCATGGCGCGAATGCAACACATGATAATTCAATTCGCGGGTGAACCCCAAGTTTCGGGGAATCCGAGTGCCGGGCGTGCCACTGAGTTTCGCGGGGCTGAGGGCCGTCACGTGCGAAAATGGAGGTGCATGCGTTGTGCCGGCCTCATTCTGTTGGTGTGCGCAACCCTGGTTTGCGCGACCCTGGTGTGTACAACGACGGTTCTGGCCCAAATCAGCATCGACCCCGAGGTTGCGCGCGCGCAAATTGAGCTCAACCGAATTCGCGCCATGGTGGAGACCGGGGCGATGCCGCGCGCTCAGCTGCAAAAGGCCGAGGTCGCGGTGGCCGATGCGCAGGATGCTGCGACCATCCGCAAGAGCATCTACAATCAGGACCTCACGAAAGACCAGGCCGACGAACTTGTCGCTGCGGCCAAACGCCGTTTCGACCGCCGCAAGAAGGCGTTTGACGATGCCAAGAATCTGGTGGATTTGGGTGTGATGCCATCGCAATCGCTCACCAATCCGCTGCAGGAAATGGATTTCGCGCGGAAGGAATACGACCTTGCCGATACGCGCGCCAAGTTGGCTCAAGAGGCCATCGAGATGGCGGAGGCTGAAGAGGCCGTGCAGGCGCAACTGGCCGAACACCGCTCGGTGGCGCCCAACACGGCGGAACGTTTCGATGGCGATGGCATCTTTACGCCGCAGATTCTCCAGCGAGTGGAAACGGCCTATGCCAGCCATTTCGGCAAGCCGCTGCCGGTATCCGCGAATGGCGAAACGGCCGTACATCGCGCACTTGGTTTCGACCATCGCGGCCGCGTCGACGTGGCAATCCACCCCGATCAGCCCGAAGGCGTCTGGCTGCGCGAATACCTGACGGAGCATCGCATCCCGTTCTTCGCGTTCCGCCAGGCAGTGCCTGGGAAAGCGACTGGCGCCCATATACATATGGGACCGATGAGCACGCGGCTGGTGGCGCCTGGCGCGGGCGGATAGGAGGCCCTCCTAGTCATCTCCCTGGTCCGCGCGGCCCCCTGGACCTGCTCCTTTGCTCCGCAAAATCAGCCTCATTGAGTTGAAGTTCACGAGAGACCGACCCTGGCATGACTACTGCTGAGTCATACCGCGTGGGTAGGTCGGAGAGACCGGAAATGATGAGCTTAGACCGGGGCAACGCGCAGGTTTGGCGCCGGTATGCCCCACGGGCTGTGGCGCTTTGGGCCATCACGCTGGCCATACCAGGAGCCATAGCGACAGCGCCTGCCGCCGGACCCAGCGCATTTTCCGCCATCTTCGGCGGCCTCGGCCAGGATTACGCCTCTTCGTTGGCAACCGACGCTCAAGGCAACGTCTACGTGGCCGGCTTAACCTATTCATCTGATTTTCCAGTTACGCCAGGCGCGGCGCAGACCCAGTTTGGCGGCACTTGCGACGCTTTCGTGTCCAAGTTCGGGCCCGATGGCACTTTGCTCTGGTCCACGTTCCTTGGCGGCATTCTCGACGATTGGGCCACCGGCGTAGCCGTAGACGGCGCCGGCAACGTGTGGGTCACCGGATGGACGCGCTCCGCCAATTTCCCGCTCGTCAATCCGATCCAGGGAACGCTCGACAATGGCGCATCCGACGACTACGATGCCTTCGTGGCGAAGCTCGACCCCACCGGGAGCCAGCTCTTGTATTCCACGTTCCTGGGCGGCGCGGCCGATGACGGGGCTGCCGGCATCGCGCTGGACGTGGCCGGGAACGCTTACGTCGCCGGAACTTCCCAATCGGAAACGGGCTTCCCCGGCGCGCAGAATGCGCCCAACACGTTCGGCATCTTCGTCAGCAAGCTGAATGCTCAGGGCGCGCTGGTTTACACTTTCATCCATCCCTACGGCAGCGCCGGCGGCATCGCGCTGGATGCATCGGGCAGCGCCTACGTCACGGGATCGGTCTCGTCGGTCAACCCCTCCCGCGCCACACAAACTTTTGGTCCGCCGGGCAACGCGTACGCCATTGCCTTCAAAATCTCGCCGGATGGATCGAAGAAAATCTACGAGACCGCTTTGGGCGGCAGCGTCAGCGCGGCCGGTGCGGCGATCGCGGTGGACGGCAGCGGCGCGGCGTACGTGGCGGGAAGCACTTCGTCGGTGGATTTCCCGCTGGTGCAGCCAATCCAAAATTCGCTGGGCGCGCGTCCGCTCTGGAAAAGCACTGACAGCGGAGTCACCTGGGCGCCCATGGATGCTCTGCCGTTCGCGCTTCCGCAGGCGCTGGTCGCGGACCCGACCGCGCCCAACACGCTCTACGCCGCTACCACCGATCTTGGCATCTTCAAAAGCCTGGATGGCGGCGTCACCTGGACCGCGGCCAACAACGGCATAGCCAACGCCACCGCGCAGGCGCTGGCCATCGATCCGGTCCATCCGCAGACCTTATACGCAGTCTCAGCGCCCGCTTATGCGGCCACTGCAAGCGTCTATAAGACCGTGGACGGCGCCACTAGCTGGACCCTCATCGATTCCCCCGCAGGCGCGGTTTCGCAACTTCCAGTGGACGCGCAGAATCCCAACATCGTCTGGGAAGTCACCTCCCCTCTACGGCAGAGCACCGACGGCGGCGCCACATGGAATACCGTGACGTTCCCGGGAAGCGTGGAATCCATGGCGCTCGACCCGCGTGTGAGCGGCAATATCTTCGCCATCTCGAACCTCGTGTTCTGCGGGGTTTTCTGCACCAATAATCAAAATCCGTACATCTATCACAGCACCGACGGCGGCGCCGATTGGGTCCAGATCTCTTCCCCGACGCCGGTCGTACCACCCGGCTTGACTGTGGACGGCTCCACGAACCCGTCGACGATATACGACGGCCTCGCCGATCGCAGCGTCGATGGCGGCGTCACATGGACGCCGGTCACTCCCCCGCCCGGTGCGATTTCGGGATCCATCGCCGTCGCGGTAGATTCCAGCGGAAAGCTCTATGCGGCGGTCTACGACAACGGCATCTTCGTTTCGAGCGACCACGGCCAGACGTGGACGGCCATCGGCTCCCCGATTCAGCCGTTCAGCTCCCCGTTGATTGGCCCGGCAATCGCCGCCATACTTCCAGCAGGGACGCCTGGGAGCACGACGAGCACTGTCTACGCCATGGTCAATCAGACCGGGACAAGCGGCTTCGTCACCAAGCTCACCCCGGATGGGTCGAGCATTGTCTACTCCACTTACCTGCGCGGTCACTCCTCCATGGAGGCGAATGTGATCTACGCCGCCGAACCCGGCGCGTTCGAAACGCAGAATTGGATCTCCGGCATCGCTGTCGACGCGGCCGGAAACGCGGTGGTAGCCGGTGGAACTCGCAGCGTGGATATGCCCGTGGCGTTCCCGGCGCAGGCTGCCAATGCCGGACTGGCGGATGCCTTCGCGTCGACCATCTCCGCGGATGGGAGTAAGTTGACTTACTCCACTTACTTGGGCGGCTCGCAGGATGACGGCGCGCTGGCAGTCGCGGTCGACTCTCAGGGCAACGTGATTCTGGCGGGACAGACACGGTCTTACAGCGACTTCCCGGTTTCGGGTCCGCAGCAGCCGAAGGGGGGATACGGCGATGCGTTCGTCACCAGGCTGCCGCCGCCCGCCGCGCCGGTCATCGCTTCCGTAGTCAACGCCGCCAGTCTCCAACCCGGCATCGAAGCCGGTTCCTTGGTGACCATTCTTGGCTCCAACCTGGCTAACACCAACACCGGGCAAAGCTGGAGCGCCAGTGAAATCGTCAACGGCATCCTGCCCACTTCACTCGAGGGCGTCAGCGTCACCATCGACGGCAAACCAGCCTTCGTAGCTTACATCAGCCCCACTCAGATCAACGTGCAGGCGCCCTCGGATGCCACCGTCGGTTCGGTGCATGTGGTAGTGACCAACAACGGCGCCGTCAGCGCTCCCGCCACAGCGCAACTGCAGCCCGCCGCGCCCGCGTTCTTTCAATATCCGGGGACCAATTACGCTTCCGCCTCGCTGCTGCCCGGCTACGCGCAGGTGGCCGACCCATCCGCCGTTCCCGGAGCCGTTGCGGCCAAGCCGGGGGATATCGTGGTGTTGTGGGGCACAGGCTTCGGAGCTACCAACCCCGCTGTGGCTGCCGGCACGCTGGTGACCGGCGCGCCGGTGGTCGTGACCACCCCAATCGTGACCGTCGGCGGCGTAGCGGCGCCGGTGATCAGCGCGGTCCTGACCCCGGGAACCGCCGGGCTATACCAGGTGACGATTCAAATTCCGCAAGCGGCCCCCGCCGGGGCGGTCGCGGTGCAGGCGTCGGTCGGCGGATTGCAGACCGCAAACGGAGTGACGATCTTCGTGGGGCAATAGCTGCTATGAGACCCTGCGTGGCGCGGGAGAAGCGAAGCGCCTCGCCGACTGGCCGAACACCCCTCGGTGGCGCTCAACATGGCGGAACGGTTAGAGGGCGATGGCATCTTTACGCCGCAGCCAGTCATCGGCATAAGGCGAAGGGCGAACTCGGCCGCGACCAGGTGGAACGGCTCATGGAGCAGGATGCCGTCCAGATAGAGTCCGATGCGGCTGAAGTCGGCGCCGCGCAGCGAGAAGCGCGCTTCGAAATCGTTGTTGGATGTGATGCCCGGCAAACTCTGCACGGCGGCAACGGATCGTCGGCCAGCAAGCTACCCAGATTCTTGGCATCGTTACCCGCCAGGGTAATCGCATCGGGACAGTCTCCCCGCGAGGTCTCGAAGGGATCGGCCTTTGCCGCCACGTTCTCGGTCTGGCGCAGAGTATCGGGAGTCAGGACGATGCGAAATTCCTTGCTCTCGCCGGCGTCCAGATGGAACGGGTGCTTCTCCATGTGATAACCGACTGTAGATTGATACGTTGCGCGTGTAATCGCCAGGCGCGATGCCTGGAAGTCTGAAGTGTCCGGCGGCGTCGGACGCGGCGCTGTACGCGGTTCCCGCCAGCTGAATCTGAGTGTTGGCAAGCGCTTCACCGCCGCGGGCGTCGACAACTGAACCCGAATCCCGGCGTTCTGCGCAGCAGCGCACCTGAGTAACAGCGCGGCCGCCAGCCTAACCTCCGCCACGTAGCCGCAGGTTCCGGCCGCTCCGGGAATACTATAGATCCAACACTGGCGACCTCACCTTATCTCAGCTCTGAGTCTCGGTCAGACGTGTAAGCGCGTCTTGCAATCTTTCCGCAAGTTCCGCGTCGACGCTTCGAATCTCGCTCAGCAATCCGCGAATCACAACCCGGAAGGCCCGCGAGAGTTCGGCGGCATCCAGTTGCCGGACCAGGGAATCTTCGAATGGCGCAGTCACTTCGTTTGGCAGCAGGTCCATGCCGCGGCCATGAACGGCAGGAAGGCCGTGACGAATGCAGGCCAGCGCAAGCGCGTTGTCGCGAATACCGCTGATCATGTATTCCGCCTGCCATAACTTTCGTCTGGCAATGCTGCTCCGCGCATGCAATGCGTAAAGCCAGCCAAGGCCAATGATGTCCGCGGGCGGCGTTGGCGGCATATGCCGGGACTCATTCGCCTTTCCGAACATCAGGCGGAACGTTGGCGCCAAGGCTCGGAACTCCGCCGCGGAAACGAACGCGAGATCGACCTGCAGCGTGCTCGCGAGCAAAAATACACGATACACCCACGCGCCAAACTGCATGTCAAGATGGTGCAAGGCGAGATGCTGATGGTACATGTGCGCCGTCCAATCGGCGAGGGTGGTTGGCACTTCAGCGGCATCGCCGACGCCGAATGCGAGATCTATATCCGACCATTGGTCTTCGCGTCCGTCTGCGGCCGAGCCGGTAATCGCGGCGCCACTGACGCGCCGGTCACCGGCGGCGTATTCCAGAAGGTCGGAACGCACGCGATCGCGTTCTATTGGAGTATACATAGGGTGTCTGATCTGGTCTCATCTTATGATGCCCGCGTCCGTGCCTGTTCTTCTCCCCATCGGAATGCCCGCCGTGCCCGGCGACTCGCCGCATATACGCGTCACCAATTATTCATCTTTGCTTAACAAAAACATGCGAGACTCGATTACATTCATGGCAATTCCTCGTTACATCGCCCTGTTTTTTCTATTCCTTCTTCTACCCTTAAGTCCGGCCGTCTTGCAAGCGCAAGTGGACCGCACGGCCCTCACGGGAACCGTGACCGACCAGCAGGGGAATCGGGTTCCCCAATCCAGAGTGCGCGCCACTGAAGCTGCGACAGGCTTTCAGCGGGAGACCTTGACAACGTCGCAGGGCACTTATGAACTGCCCGGCCTTCCGCCCGGCATTTACTCGGTCCAGTTTATCAAAGCCGGTTTCTCGGCCTATACCGCGGAGGGCGTGGAGCAGATCGTGGGGCAAACCCGGACCTTGAACGCCCGGCTGGAATTGGTGCACGGTAAAGAGCAGACCACCGTTACCGAACCTCTGGTGCAACTTGATAAGGTGGACGCGACGATCGGCGCCGCCATCGAGCAGGCACAGGTCGACAATCTGCCGATCAACGGCAGGAATTGGGCCACGTTGACAGCGCTAGCGCCTGGCGCTATCGATAACGGCGCCGGCGATCAAAGGACGATTCGCTTCGCGGGGCACGGATTGGACGATAACAATCTGACCCTTGACGGAGTCGATGCAACTGCTGTTTACAATCAGGAACAGAGAGAGTATATGCGCCTCAACATTCCTCTCGATTCCATTGAGGAATTCCAGGTACAGTCGCAGAACTTTGGCGCCGACACTCAATCCGGTACAGCGGGCGGGCAAGTATCCGTGGTCTCACCCTCTGGCACGAACAGTTTTCATGGGGCGGCCTTCGATTATTTCCGGAATGATGCCCTCGACGCGCGCTCGCCGTTCGACGCAGCGTCTCCCGACCCTTTTCTGCTGAATCAGTTCGGGGGCGCGCTTGGCGGCCCCATCGTACGCCGCAAGCTTTTCTTCGAGGTCAACTATGAGGGTCTGCGGCAGAGACTCGATGGCACGCAGATTGGACTCACGCCGAGTCCGGCTTTTGCAGCACAAGCCGCGGCTGTCTCGCCCGCGCTAATTCCAATCCTGCAGGCGTATCCCGCGGGCACGGCCCCGACTTCCAATCCCAGCGTATGGCAATATCAGGCGCCGGGCAGGCAGGTTGACAACGAGGATTCGGGGATGATCCGGCTCGATCGTTATTTCTCCGAACGTACAACGGCATTTGTTCGCTTTAATGCGGATCAGGCAGTCGAGTCAATCCCCACCGGCCAACTTACTGCCCGGACGCTGTACGATACCAAATTCAATAACGGAGTGTTTGCCCTGTCGCATGTTTTTACCCCTGCGCTGATCGACGAAGTCAAATTCGGGATAAACCAAACCATCTATCACACCGCCAACCTTTCGCCGGTCCCGTTCGCCGTCGACGTATCCGGATTCAGCGCCCTGACTGGATCGTCAACCACCGACTATCCCTCGAAGAGTCTGGATCTCATCGACGATCTATCCTGGGCGAAAGGCAAACACATTCTCAAGTTCGGATTTGAGACACGATGGATTCTGCTCAACCAGGGTACATCGCAAAGCGGAACCTTGACTTACAACTCGACGGCCGCTTTTCTCGACAACAGCATGGGCTCCGCCTCCTATACTGCGATTCTGCCTCTGGTAAGGCAGCGCAAGACTCAGTACTTCGGCTATGCGCAGGACGAATGGAAAGCAACTGCCAATCTGACCATCACCGCCGGAATCCGCTACAACTTCTTCAACGCTCTGCATGCCATAGGCTATGATGACGTTCCGTTCGATTTCGGCACTTGCGGCGGGTACTGCTCCCGTTACGATGCCTTCTTTCATCCCCGATACGCCGATTTGGACCCGCGTCTCGGCATCGCGTGGGCGCATAGCGACACGGTTCTGCGCGTCGGCGCCGGCATTTACCACACCGATGGCCAGGAAGACGACCAGAACCTTCCCATCTCCAATACCGTCGACCGATACTCCTTCAGCAACACGTCGTTCCCTACGCTCTCCTATCCTCTAGCTCCGTTCCTTCAGTACGCGGAAAACGGCGGGCTGGGTGTTGTCTCTCCGCGCGATTTGGATCGCAACCGGAAAGACGATTACGTGGCGGCGTGGACCGCGTCGGTTCAGCGGAAACTACCTTTCCATATCCTGGGAACCGCGAGCTATCTGGGCAACAAAGGAACACATGTTCTGACCACGACCTATGTGAACCTGATAAGTCCGCAGACAGGCGTTGCGCCTTACCCCGCATTCGGTCCGGTGTCGTGGCGCGGCGACGTTGGAAACAGCACCTTCCATGCGTTGCAAGTGAATGCCCGCAGGGCCTTTCAGAACGGCTTCCTGCTCTCGGCGAATTACATGTGGTCGCATTCGATCAACGACGGCAGCATTGGGGGCGGGGAATCCGACACGCCGCAGGATTCCTTCTGCAGATCGTGCGATAAGGCGAGCAGCGACGATGACTCTCGCCAGGTATTCAACCTCTCCGCAGTCTATCAACTGCCATTCGGAGCAGGCAAGCGTTATCTCAGCAGCCCTGGTACGGTGCGGGCGCTATTAGGCGGCTGGACCCTAAGCGCAATTGGAACGTCGCAGACCGGGCTTCCTTTCAACATCACAATCGATCGTTCCAATGGGTCTGTGCCGGGTGACTATGCGATCAGTGGGGAAGAACGGCCGAATTATGTGTATGGCGTCTCACTCACTCCGCCCGGCGGATCTACTCCGGCGGAATGGGTAAACCCGGCCGCGTTTTCCACGCCTGCTTCAGGGACGTTTGGTAATCTGGGCCGCAACGCCTTTCGCGCTCCCGGCGTTTCCGAAGTCGAGCTTGCACTGTCAAAGGATGTCCCGATCGCTGAACGCGCCAAGGTTCGTTTCCGGGCGGACGTGTTCAACGTTTTCAATCGCGCTCAGTTTGGCGCTCCTAACGCGGACTTATCTCAGACCAACTTCGGTGTAATCACCACCACGATCAGCAGCTATGCGACGGGGCGAGGCACGCCGCGAGAGTTTCAACTCTCGGCCAAGGTATCCTTTTAGGTGGGTAGCCAGTTTAGCCGCCGGACGACCAACGGGGATATGGACTCGGTAACTGCCTGTCTGCGACTTCCGCCTATGTGCGAGGCGCCGTAGGCTGTCCGCCTTCCATGCTCGCGACCACGAATTGTCTGTTGGTCTCATAGCCATTCAGAAGGGGTATCTGGATCGGCGTCGGCCGCGCCTCCACGACGACGTGCTGCTCTTCAGCCTGAGGTCAACCGGACGCTCAAGCGCAATAGCGGACTTCACTTCGTACAGGGTCCATGGGCGGAATATCACATCGTCACCGCGGCGTGCCGCGGCAAGCACTCAGGGGAGTCAAGCGGTGCGAATAATCACGCGGCTCGCGGGAAACGCCCGGTCCTTACCCTACCCGCCAGCCCGTCCGATTAACGTAAAGAGCACGCTAATACACGGTTAATTCACTTCTCGTCGCGGGATATTTCCCATATAGTCCCTCGCAGGAAGCGCATTTCCAAGGAGGTATTCGTGAGGATTTTCAATGCCGCTGCGCTGGTGGTCTGTTTAGTCTCGCCGGCCCTCGCGCAGGAAACTCGCGGCACATTTTCCGGGACTGTAACGGACAGTTCAGGCGCCGTGATCACGGGCGCCACGGTCACTGTCACCAATGTCGGTACCAGGACGGTCGCGCTGGCGACCACGAACTCGACTGGCTATTACGAGGTTCCGCTGCTGCTTCCCGGCAATTATGAAATGACGGTCGAATCCAAAGGATTCAAGAAGCTGCTCCGCTCCGGCTTGGTACTTGGGCTGGGCGAGCAACAGAAAATCGACCTCACGCTCGAAGTCGGCAATGCGGCCGAGTCCGTCACTGTCACCGCGGAATCGCCAATCCTCGACACCAGCACAACCGTTAGCGGTAAAACCCTGACTACCAGGGAAGTCATGGACCTGCCTATACTCGCCAACGACATTCTGGTTCAGGCGCGCATGGTGGCCGGAGTCCAGACTTCCGGGACCACCCAGTACCTGTCGGAAGGCCAGATCGGCGGCAGCTCGACCAGTTACTTTGCGGCGGGCAATATCGGCGGCAACGAGTGGACTATGGACGGCGCCCCCTCAAACGGCGAGAGCCGCGACACGGCGTTCACGCCCCACACCGACATGGTGGAAGAATTCAAGGTGGAAACGAATAGTTTCGACGCCTCCTTCGGTCACTCGACCGGCCTCAACATCAATATGTCGACCAAGTCCGGCACAAATCAGGTGCACGGCACAAGCACTTACGAATACTGGAGTGAGCAATGGGCGGCGGCGCCATATTTTATCCGGCAGAATTATGAGACCAGTCTCGCCAACGCCCGCGCGGCCGGCAACACAGCCCTCGTACAATCGATTGAAAGCCAACCGGAATACCCGAAGGGCCATTCCAACAACTTCGCCGGGACTTTCGGGGGACCCGTTTACATACCGAAAGTTTTCAATGGGAAGAACAAGCTGTTCTTTTTCTTTGCCTATAGCGGCGCGCGCGACGATATTCCGGCGCGTCCGAGCGACATTAACGACACCGTTCCCACCGCGCCTGAGCGATCCGGCAACTTCTCCGATCTGCTTCCACTGGGCGCGCAGTACATCATTTACGATCCCTTGAGCGTCACGCCGAATCCCAACAGCGCCGGGCACTATATCCGCACGCCCTTCCCCGGCAACATCGTTCCCCAAAACAGATTCAACGATCCGATGTACGCGTACTACAACGCCGCTATTCCGCTGCCGAACAACAATCCGTCCAGCCCAACCGCCGCGCCCCTGACTAACTTCCTGCCGCACTGCCAGGTCGATGACAATATATACAATGCCTTCGATAACAAGAACGACTACAACCTGAACGAGAAGAACCGCTTCTTCTTTCGTTGGAATTGGAGTCACTACCGCGAGTTCTACGGCGACCCCACCTGCACCGGCCTGCTGACCACCGATGACACCCGGCGTAACGTGAGTGGCGTGGTCGATTGGACCTTCGCGCCGACGAATGCGACCGTCATAGACGTGGCCATCGCGGCCAATCAATTCTTCATTCGAAACTACAACCTCGGGCTGATTCAGGAAACGCCAAGCACCGTCGGGTTGCCGTCTTACATGACGCAATACTGCCAGACGCAAAACGACTGCGCGCTTCCGGCCGTCAACCTTGGGGGTTCGTACTACTTATACAATGGCAGCACCTTTGGCCGCTCACTTTCCAGTTATCCGAAATACCGCACTCAGGGCATCAAGTCCAACATTTCGCATGTTATGGGCAAGCATACCTTCCGCGCGGGCATCGATTTCCGGATGCAGCTCCTCCACAATGTCGGAGAGAACGGCAACGCCATGGGAAGTTTCACCTTCAGCAACACCTATACCCAAGCCACCGACAATGGCGCCATAGCCGCGGGCAGCCTCGGCTTGAGCTATGCGGCCTTCCAGTTAGGAATCCCGACCAGTATGTCGGTCGACAACAATACCAGCATTACTGAGAGCAACCCCTATCTCGGCTTCTACGGGATGGACACATTTCGCGTCACGCGCAACCTCACCTTGACCCTCGGGCTCCGGATGGAATACGAAGCAGGCCCCACCGAGGCGTATAATCGCGCCATCGGTCCCTTCAACCCGACAGCACAGTTGCCCATCGCTTCGGCCGCCGAGGCCGCCTACGCCGCCAATCCTATCCCACAGCTTCCGGCCAGCGCTTTCACCGTCGTGGGGGGAGACTCCTACGCCGGCGTCAACGGCGTGAGCCCGCATTTGTGGCAGGGCGAGTGGATGCCGCTCCCGCGCGTGGCCGCGGCATGGCAGGTGACGCCGAAAACCGTTGTCCGCGCCGGCTACGGTATCTACTACGATACTCTCAACGTTACTAACGAATCCGCCAATCAGAGCGGCTTCTCCTGTACCCAGACTAATGTCGCCAGCAGCAACTCCGGCGTCACCTGGAACTATGGAAACCCGTATAATGGCGTTTCCATCCTCAGCAATCCGTTTCCTAGCATGGTTGGCGGTAACCCTCCGTGCGAGCCCTATGGAAGCGGGCTGGGCCCGATGTATCAGGTGGGCCGCGGCTTCACCTTCATACCTTATGATCGCGAGCACCCGCAGGTGCAGAGATGGCGGGCCTCGGTGCAGCGGCAACTGGGGAGAGACATGCTCGTCGAAGCCACTTACTGGGGTCAGTGGTCGAGCGATCTCGGCGTTACCCATGAGCTTGACGCGCTGCCCGCCCAATACTGGGAAACCGGACTGGTCCGTAACAATGCCCAAAACAATATTCTGACGGCCAATGTCCCCAACCCGTTCTACATTGGCAATTTCGCGTCGCTCCAGAGCTCGAATCCGAATCTCTATAACTATATGACCCAGCAGTCGTTCTACACCAGCTCGACGATCCAGGCCGAGCAACTGCTCCGGCCATTCCCGCAGATGAACGGACTTTTTGAAGCGGACGATCCGCTCGGGAGGAACCGGGTCAAAGCCCTCGAAGTCGATTTTAACCGGCGTATGTCGCATGGCCTCACGCTGAACGTATCCTGGTCGTGGCTGAGCGGGTGGGACAAGATGGTCTTCAACAATCAATTCGATCCCGTGCCCACCTGGTATCCGAGCAATAACTCGCGTCCGGAGCGAGTTACCATCAACGGACTGTACGAATTGCCTTTTGGCGTGGGAAAGAAATTCTTGAACCACGGCATTCCCGCCGCAATCCTGGGTGGTTGGCAGCTTGCCGCAACGTGGGAATATCAGTCGGGCGATGTGATCAGTTGGGGTAACATCTACTACTATGGCAACATGGCCAACTTGGCTTCGACGCTGAACGATGTGCCGTCCAAAACCATATCCGAGTGGTTCAATACTTCGGCCGACTTCGAGCGCAATCCCTCAAATCAGCCGGCGTCGTATTCGGTGCGCGTCTTCCCGGAATACATCAACGGCGTGCGCGGCGACAAACTGCTGCAGACGAACGCCAACATCCACCGCTCAGTCAGGCTCTACGAAAGGATGACGCTGCACTTCCGTGCGGATGTGTTCAATGTGTTCAACCGCTCGCAGATGTCCGATCCGGATACGAACCCGAGTGACTCGACGTTTGGCCAGGTTCTGTCCGAGACAGGATCGCAGAATCGGTTCCTTCAGGTTCAGGCGCGCATTCAGTTCTGATTCAGTCGTGACTTAGTTCCTGCCGGACCCAATTTTGAGTACAATTGTGCTGCCAACCGGGCCAGGAGAGAAGACAGAGATGAATCGGAGATTATTTCTGAAGTCGATGGCGGCAGCGTCGGCCACCGCACTCGCGGGTCTGCGTCGCGCCGAGGCCGCCTTGTCGCCGGCGAAGATCACGCGCGTGCGAATTTACCAGCCACCAAACCTCAACCAGCTTTTCAATCAAAGCAATATGCTGTGTACGGTGGAGACCGACGCCGGCATCACCGGCATCGGCGAAGGCGGGTCCAAGGACACGCTGGAACAGTGCGCCGGAAGCCTGATCGGCAAGAACCCGTTCCAGATCGAAACCCTCTGGCAGACGATGTACATGGAATGGTTCTACCCGCCCGGCAGGGAGAAAATCCACGCGCTGGGAGCGCTCGATATGGCCTTGTGGGATATCAAGGGCAAAGCCTTCAAAGCGCCCGTGCATCAGTTGTTGAACGGTTCCCTGCGCGACTATATGGAGTGCTATCCCACTGGCGGGGTCGGCGGCGGTGGCGGCGGCGGACGAGGAGGCGCCGGGCGTGGGGGCGCCGGCGGCATGAGTTTGAAGGAGCGCGCCGCGGCTACCATTGCAGCCGGATATCGCGCCTACCGCATCGATGGAGGCATCGGCCTCAGTGGCAACGTCTTCGATGTTCACCAGCGCGTCCGCGAGGTTGCCAAAGCCTGCAAAGAGGTCCGCGAAGGCGTGGGCGACAAGGGCGACTGGAGCATAGATTTTCACCAGAAGTTCGAGTTTCCCGACGCCCTTCGCTTATGCCGCTTGATCGAAGAGTACGAGCCTTATCTGGTGGAAGACCCGACGCGCGACGAACAGTTTCTGGCGGACATTCCGAAACTGCGCAAGATGACCACCTGCCCCCTGGCCGCCGGCGAAGAGTGGGGCCAACGCTGGAACTTCAATACGCTGGTGGAGAACCACGACATCGATTACATCCGCGCTACCCTGCCCAATGTCGGCGGCATCACCGAGATGATGAAGGTAGCGGCGCTTTGCGAGACGCACGCTATAGGAATTGTTCCGCACTTCACGGGTCCCGTGTCTACCGCGGCGCTGGCTAACTGCCTGGCCACTTACCCGTGCCCCGTCTTGTTTGAGTACAACTATGGCGAGAGGCCGATCGATTACCTGCCGGAGTGTCTGGATTTCAAGGCGGGCAAGCTCTACACCAACGACCGTCCGGGATTGGGAGTCACTCTCGATTTGACCAAGGTGAAGCAGATCGGCGAAGTGACCACACCCATCAGCCGGCAGATTTACAAGCGCCCGGATGGCTCGCTCACTCACTGGTAGGAGAACGCCATGAGAGAGAACACCATGAGAGCCTTAGCCCTAATCGGACTCGCGCTGGCGTCGATTCCCATGGCGGCCGGGCAGAAGATAACCACAGGTCCGCCAAAGCTCGAAGTAGACGCGGGCGCGCAGGAGGGTCCGTCCTGGGATCCGGCCGGCTATCTGTACTTCGTCGGCCGGAATCAAGTCTCCCGCCTGAATCTGCATGCGGGCGCGACGCAAGGGAAGGCGACACAAGGGAAGGTAGAGGTGTTCCTCGACAAAGTGGCCAATCCGAACACCTCCGTGGTGGATCCTCAAGGCCGCGTGCTGGTCTGTGAAGCCGGGGGGCGGCGAGTGACCCGAACCGGGAAGGACGGCGCGACCGAGGTTCTTGCCGATAACTACGAAGGCAAGAAGCTCAACTCTCCAAACGACATCTCACTCGACTCCAAGGGCCGCATCTACTTCACCGATCCTCGCTACGGAAGAATGGATAACCTGGAGATTAAGGACGATGCCGGCAAGTTCATCGAAGGCGTGTACCGCATCGACGCACCGGGCAAGATCGCGCGCATTCTCACGCACGAAGTGGAACGGCCAAACGGCATCCTGGTCTCACCCGACGATCGCTACTTGTATGTGGCGGATAACTACAACAACCGCGCCGGCGGCGCCCGCAAACTCTACCGGTTCGGTTTAAAGCCGGACGGCAGCATAGTTCCGGACAGCCGGGTGCTGATTTTCGACTGGAAGACGGGCCGCGGACCCGATGGGTTCAAAATAGACCGCAAGGGCCGCCTCTATGTGGCTGCGGGCAGAAACCGGGCCAGTCAGTGGGAGACCGCGGACGAGTTCAAGGGCGGCATCTATATACTTTCGCCGTCTGGCAAGTTGCTCGAGTTCGTGGCTTTTGAAAAGGACGAAACCACCAATTGCGCATTTGGCGGCCCCGATCTGAAGACTTTGTTCGTCACGTCCGCAGGCCAGTTGTGGAGCATCCCTGTCAATACGCCGGGACGCATTACCGCGAAAAGATAAGAGGTACTTACCAATGAAAACAATTCTGATTCTCCTAGCCGCTCTGGCATTGCCTTTGCCGCCTCGGGATCCGTTGACTCTACGGATTGGACACACCGACCCCAGTAAGTACACGCGCAGCCGCTCGCATGACAGTGCGGGAGATATGGCGTGTGAGGTGCTCCTGCCCGGCAATGCGCTGACTACTAACCTCGACTTCATCCATCGCTGCCAGATCATGCCCGGCGGCGGCGTGGGTCATCACTTTCACAATCGATGCGAGGAGATGTTTGTCGTATTCGACGGCGAGGCGGAGTTCACCATTGACGGGCGAACGTCCGTATTGAAGGGAACAGTCGGCGCCCCGTGCCGCATGGGACACTCGCACGCCATCTACAATCCGTCGGACCATCCGGTCGAATTCATGAACATCAACGTGACGGCCGTCAAGGGGCTATACGATGCCTTCAACCTGGGCGACGCGCGCACCAACGTTGCGAAAGATCCCATCCCCGTGTTCATGACTATGCGGCTCGATAAGGCGCTGCTGCGGCCGATGGAGAAGTATCGCGGTGGCGAAGGCACGGCGCAGTATCGCCGCGCGCTTGACCCCACTGTGTTCGAGACTAACTGGTCCTACGTGGATCACCTGCTGCTGCCCCCGGGCGGTTCCGAAGGAGCACACCGGCATCCCGGAATCGAAGAGGTATATTTCGTCCTGAACGGCGCCGGCCAGGCGGTAGTGAATGGGGAAACCGCCGAGATTCACAAAGGTGACGCAGTGCCGGTCCTGTTGAACGAAGCGCACTCGTTCAAGAACAACAGTTCCCAGGATCTCGAATTCATGATCATCGGGATCGCCAGCCAGAAGGGCGTTCTGGAGACAGTGCCCGCCGGAGGGCGGCGCGGCGGCCAGTAAATCGTGGCGCACGCGCTCACGCGTGCAGCGTTCACAGTTTCCAGAAACCCTCGACGCTGGTGTTGATTCTGAAGCACTTGTGGGGCAGGTTGGTAACCTGCGGCCGATTGGTAATCGGCCCGTCTTTGTCGAGCGGACGGCCTGTTCGCCAACGGTTCTTCCGCCAGAGACGCTCCCGAAAGGATCGTCTTTCGCTCGTATGAACGCGCTTGATCTCAGACCCGAGTTACCAGTTCGTGATCGACCCATCGGGCCGCCAGTATATCGGGCTGGCGCGGAGCGCTCAAAGACCGGATCGGCTGCTCTCTCCGATCAGTCAATTGATGTCCCGCCGGTCGCCGAATTGTTCGCCAACCGCGATGGGCCGGCGACCCAGTGGCCAGTTCCAGAAGTACTAACACTGCGCCGTAGATTCACGCAGCGGAGGTCTTAGAGTGACACTCATTTCCCGTCCTGGACGAATACCAACTGGCCGAAACGGGCGGGAGCGTGAGGGTTAGGCTGCGCTTGCACCGGATCGGACCACATGCTCAGACGGCGGTTGGGCTCCACTCCATCCCAGCGGTTCAGATTCGCCGTCCAGATAGTTCCGGGAGTGGGACGCTTCGCCAATTCCTCGAAATTGACCCACGGGATGGCCACTTCGAGGCTCCAGCCCTGGTCTTGATCTCCGCGCGCGTTCAGAGTGCCGCGAATGGACGACGCCAGCAGTACGCCCTGCATGTTAAAGCGCTTGAAGGCATATTTGGAATCCACCATCAGGTAGTCGTACAAGACCCCGCGGGCGTTCATTTCCAGGCCGAAATACACTGTAGTCTGTGAAGGTTTAGGGTTGACGAAAAACTCCACGGCATCGTCCATGTAAGTGGGTTCGTCGCGCTCGGTGCGCAGGGCGACGATGTCGGTATCCTCGCACTCGTATCCCACATAGAGATAGTCGTCGTCCCACAGCAGCTTTGCCGTCGTCTTCTGTTTGGCGCCGGTCTGAAACTCCCAGGGGAAAATGAACTGCACGGCAGGCGCCGCGGCCCAGGCCTTGTCATCCAATTTGCCATCGATGACAATGCGTCCCGCCGCCCGCTTCACTTCGTAGCGCGGAATGGCCGGCTGTGCCAGCAGCGGCGCTGCGAATATCAGACAGGTCAGCGGAATTCGCATGCACGGAATTCGCGTAGACATAGACATGGATAATGATACTCCCCGACACGGTTGTTAATTGCCGGACTCACCAGGCTGAATCAGTCGATAGGTCACAATCTGCGAGTTTCTGGCCGCCCCGGCGACGGCGCGGGTCTTCAACAGGATCTCGAAATAGTTCTCGCGGACGGCTTGCGGCCCGATCATCCGCGTCAGTTCCCGTGAGAAATCCTTGCCGGCAACCAGTTCTCCCGCGGCTTCGGCGCCTTCCATAGTGATGCCTGACAGAATCAGGACCGATCCGTTATCACCGAGATTGGGCAGCAGCGCAATGTCCGCGTAAGTCTCGGCAGAGCCTCCGTTCTCGGTGGGTACATAGGTGGATGGCTCGCCGGGCAACGGTCTCTTGCTGCGGAAGTAAAACCGGTGCGTGGCCTTATCCTCTTCAAAGGAAAAGTTCAACTGCGATTCGAAAAGCTGTACCCAGGGGACCCCCCGGCGGCTGCCGATCAGAACCAGATTCTGTGTCTTGAAATCGCGAATATTCAGGTGCCGTGCGTATCGGATCGGAGCGCGGTTGCCGCCGAAATCGCGGCTCAGCTCCACCAGCCTGGATGCGATATTGAGATCCGCCAGACTGGTGTACTGGCGTCCTGCGATGAGTTGGAGCGCGGAACGCAGATCCCCATCGGGAACCTTGTTCAGAAGTTCCTCCGGGTACTGTCGGCTGAGATAATCCGCCACCGAAATGTCGGTATGGAGAATGTCCTGAAGCATTACCAGACAGGTATCGGCAACCACCACCCCCGCAGGTTGACCGCTGCCGAAAACCCGCGACCAAAACGGATCCTGCCGCGGAAACTGCGGCGCAGCGGCTTCGCTGGCGGTATGTGATGCCGCGGGCTTTAATGCCAGGTACAGGCAGATGATCGCCAGAATGCCCGTCGAGACCGAGAGAAGGAGGATCCAGGACAGCGGCCGGCGATTTCCGGCTGCAGCCGGCGGCAGCGCATGATCCACCCTTGCCGGGACGGGATGGGGCGCCTCGGCGATTTCCGTTCTGGGCTCGAAGCTTGGGACGTACGCTCCTTTAGGAACCGTGATCTGGACCGGTTCGTCCCTTCCGTCCGTGGCGAAATACTCGTCCAGTTTCTTGCGCAGGTGGCTGATCTGAACCCGGACGATGTTGTCCTCGTGTGGGTTGAAATCCGGCTTTCGGCCGAGCGCGTTACAGCCGATTTCGAGCTCTCTAATGGTTGCCGCAGGATCGGTGAGCGCCCGCTTGCAGATGTAAATCAGGATGTCCTGCAACTGGGGAGCCTTGGTGAACTGACGGCTCGCAACGATGCGTAAAACCAAGGGCCAACGCCCATCGTTTTCGGGTGGCGACAGCGCGCCATGGTGGTTCAGCGTTCGGTTAGGATGGGTCTCCCCGGTCATACGTAGACCTGCTGCTGAATGAGTTTATCACTTTTGGCTGCCCCCCTCGTCACCAGGCGTCACCGGGGTCCATCGCCATCATCAGGCGTCAAAAGGATTGAAACCAAAGTGCTTTTAACGTAAACGCAATTGTCAATCCAAGGTTAATTCTCTTCCGGCCGTCAGGCGGGGCCCCGAGTCCTTCGAGGTTTCCGGTTGGCCCGCCACCCGCCCCGACATCCCCGGCGCCTTCCCACCGCATAGCATCCTGCTATTGACCTCAAATCGACTCGATCATTTCGGGACCATCGCCGATACGGCGCCGTTCCGATGCATTGGTATTAATAACCCTCAGGATGCATCAGTACTACTGGAACCACCCGCTCACAACTATGGTTTTCATAACCTGATTAAGGCAGTTTGGGTGTATACTGGCAGCATCGGGAAACTCGCGAAGCCGTCACAAATTCGTAATTGACGGCTTGTTACTCTGTATTTAGCTGGGAGTCATTATGAACTGGAAATCGATTATAACGCTATTGCTATTTCTACCAGTGTCTGCGTTTGCGCAAGCGGCAGGCGGCGTGGCTGGGATCTCGGGAACCGTCCATGACGCTTCAGGCGCTGTGGTTCCCAATGCCAAGGTGGTGATTTCGAGCGCGAGTCAAGGTCAGATCCGCTCAGTCACATCGAATGGATCGGGTGTGTTCACCGCTCCCTCATTGATTCCCGGACCGGGCTATCAGGTGAGCGTCACAGCCACGGGCTTTGCGCCGTACGATGTCAGGGACATCGATTTGCAGGTCGGCCAGAATCTCGATCTCAACGTCAGGCTGACGGTCGGCGCCGCCGCCACCCAGGTGGAGGTCGTGGCCACCCCGCCGCTGGTCGACGACACCAAGGTCGACGTCTCTCAGGTGGTCGGCACGCGCGAGATCATGGAACTGCCGATCAACGGCCGCCGCGTCGATTCCTTTGTGCTGAATACGGCTGGTGTGACAAATGATGCTACCTTCGGTCTGTTGACGTTCCGCGGCGTCGCCGGCAATAACTCGTTTTTGCTGGATGGCAACGATAACACCGAGCAGTTCTATGACGAGAACGCCGGACGAACCCGGATCCAGTCGCAGATCTCCGCCGACGCCGTCCAGGAATTTGAGGTGGTGTCGGCGAATTTCTCCGCTGAATACGGCCGCGCCATGGGCGGCGTAGTGAACACAGTGACGAAGAGCGGTACGAACGCCATTCACGGCAGCGCGTTCTACTTTCTGCGCAGCACCGGCTTTGACGCCCACGATCCTTATTCCGCCTTCAACCCCACCGAACACCGCATTCAGACCGGCGGCACGGTAGGCGGAGCTTTTATCAAGAACAAGCTGTTTTTCTTCCTGAGCACGGACATCACGCGCCGGAATTTCCCCTTTGTGGATAGTCAGGTCAAGGCCGGCTTCCTCGTCCCGACGACCACCGCTGCCGGGGCCGCCTGGTTGACCTGCGGGGCGCCCGCCACTCCCGCTCAGTGCTCCGCCATTAACGGACTGTTGCCGCGCTTTTATGGACAGATTCCGCGTACGGCGGATAATGACTTGTACTTCGGCCGAATTGACTATCACCTCAATGACCGCAACACCTTCAGCGCCAGTTTCAATTTTCTGCGCTGGAAGTCGCCGAACGGCATTCAGACCGGTCTTTCTTCCACCACGGGCGCTGGAATCACGGGCAACGGCGACGACAGCGTAGCCGTACGCAACGGGAAGGCCACCTGGACCTCAGTGATCTCCAACAGTATAGTCAACTCATTCCGCTACGGGCTCGATACCGACCGTCAGGCGGACGGCTTCGATCAGGCGGAATTAGGCGGCGGTCTTGGATATCTGGATGTGTCAGTGGCCGGCGTCCAGCTTGGACCTGCAACTTATCTTCCTCGCGTGGAGCCACTCGAAGTCCGGCATGAGGTCGCCGACGACGTAAGCTGGGTGAAGGGTAAGCACACGATCAAGTTCGGAGTTAGCTTCGAGCATGTCAATGACAATGTCAACTATCTCAGCAACCGGTATGGCTCCTATACCTATGCGACCCCGACGACGTTCGCTGAGGACTTCTCAGGCAACACCACCGGCCTCAAGGACTGGACTGGCTTCACTCAGACATTCGGCAATCCCTCTGTGGATTACACGATTAAGGACATCGGAGTTTACCTTCAGGATCAGTGGAAGGCTTCCGATCGCCTGACCATCACTCTGGGCGCGCGTTACGAGCGTACCTTTATGCCGCCGCCGCCAACTGTCAATCCGCTATACCCGCTGACCGGCGCGCCGCTGCACACCGGTACGCTGAATCTGATGCCGCGAATCGGATTGGCCTACCGTCTCAACGACAAGACAGTCATCCGCGCCGGCGCCGGCACTTTCTTCGCGCGCATCATCGGCGGCATGCTGGACGACGTCTACACCGGTAATGGAATCTATCAGATTTCGGATTCTTTGACTTCCTCGAACTCGGCCCTGCTGGCTGCCGGCCCAGTCTTTCCGAACGCACTCGCTGCACCGGTCACAGGCATCACCTCGGGCGCGTCCACGCTGGACGTCCTCAGCCCCAACCTGAAGACGCCATATTCCGAACAAGCCACGGTAGCGGTGGAGCGGCAAATCGCGAAGGATATGGTGCTTACGGTCTCCGGAGTCTTCAGCCGCGGAGTCAATCTCTACGGCACCGAGGATATCAACGCTCCGGCGCTGGGTGCGCCGTTCACCTACACCATCTCCGGCGCACCGGCCAACTACCCGACAGCCTACACAACTCAGGTTTACAACTCCACCGTGCGGCCGAATCCCAATTTCGGCGCCATCTATGAGGAAACCAACGGCGTCAGCAGTTGGTACGACGCGCTCGTTATTGGCTTTGACAAGAGGTTTGCCCACGGATTCCAGTCGTCGGCATCGTACACCTGGTCCCACGAAATCGACGATGGGCAGGGAGCTGCCACCAACGCGATCTTCGGATTCAGCGACGCTCTTTGGACCTACAACGGGCAATACGCCTTCGATAAAGGCAGCGGCTTGCTGGATCAGCGGCAGAGATTCGTCTACACGTTTGTGTGGACGCCTCCCTTCATGCATTCCACCAACGCATTCGTCAAATACGTAGTGAACAACTGGCAGCTTTCGAGCATTACGACGATCCAGAGCGGCCGTCCAACCGGAAGCGCGACAATCAAAATGAACGACACCCCGACCACAATGTTATACTCCGCCGACGCTCTGGACGGGTTTAACGGGAACTTCCGTGTACCGTTCCTGCCGGTGGATAGCCTCTACACGCCGTGGGTGGAACAGGAGAATTTCCGCCTGACCAAGATCATTCCGCTGCCCCGCGAGAGCATGAAGCTTGGTCTCAGCTTCGAGGCCTTTAACATTGCCAACAACTGGTCGCCCACGGCCCTGACGACACAGGAGTTTACCGAGGCTAAGGGAGTTCTCACTTACACTCCGACGGCGTTCAATGTTGGAACCGGCGATGGTGGTTTCCCCGATGGCACGCAGGCGCGCCGCCTGCAGGTCAGCGCGCGCCTTACCTTCTAAGTGGGGCAACTAATCCTGGCTGCAACCGGCTTTCAGCCGGTTTCTGGAGTTTCTACATTTTGTGGGGCAGGCGCTTTCGCCTGCCAACAACCGGCTTTCAGCCGGTTTGCAAGCAGTCCGAATCAAAAGCCCGTTTCGGTAGATTCGCCGGAACGGGCCCTGACTTCTTCATCCCGCAGCGCCGTGTCTCGCTGAATAGCTTCAATCCTGGCGTGGAACCTTCTTCCGCAGAAGCGGCAGTGTCGCGGAATGCGGCCCGCCCCGCGCATAATGTCGTCCCAGAGACCGCGCGGCATGGAGGGCGCCAGATCCTTGCTCATGCAGCGTGGGCACCTGAGCTCGCCGGGCCTGATATCAATTGGAGTATTGACCTTCAATGCGATCAGTCTAACAGACATCAATGTTAGCCTGAGATGGTGCGCGCCCTCTTGCTGTTTCTCTCGCGCCAGAAGCAGTTGAGGCAATGGATGGAAACGTCCCCCGCCGCCCGCCGCCTGGCCACCCGATTCGTCGCTGGCGAGACTCTCGATCTGGCCCTGGCGCTGAGCCGCAGCCTCAATGCGGAAGGCATCGATGTCACGCTCGATCATCTGGGCGAAAGCGTAACCTCACTCAGTGAAGCCGCCGAAGCGCGCGATGTCTATTTGCGCACACTCGAAGCCATCCACTCCAACGGCATCAACGGGAACGTCTCGCTCAAGCTCACCCAGTTCGGGCTCGATCTTTCCGAGCCGGAATGCCGCGCCAATGTCGAGCGCCTGGCCGAGCGCGCCGCCCAATTCGGAAATTTCGTGCGCGTGGACATGGAATCGAGCGACTACACGGACCGGACCATCGCCCTGGTGACCGATCTTCACGCCAGGTACGGGTCGGTGGGAACCGTCATCCAGGCGTATCTTCACCGCAGCAAAGCGGACGTAGAAAAACTCTGCGCTCTGGGAATCCGCGTGCGGCTCTGTAAGGGAGCTTACATGGAATCCGCCGCCGTAGCCTTTCCTGCCAAGCAGGACGTGGATCGCAATTACATCGAGCTGACGAAGTTGCTGCTCGACCGCGGAGCCTACCCCGCCATCGCCACCCACGACGAGAAGATGATCGAAGCTGCGAAAACCTACGCCGCATCGAAGAACACGCCGCGCGACCGCTTCGAATTCCAGATGCTCTACGGCATCCGCCGCGATCTGCAGCGCAAGCTCATCGCCGAGGGCTACCGCCTGCGCCTCTACGTGCCCTTCGGCAAGGCGTGGTACCCGTACTACATGCGCCGGATGGCCGAGCGCCCGGCCAACGTGCTGTTCATCCTACGAAATCTGTTCCGGGATTAGGATTAGGGAGCTTTTTTCGACGCAGAGACGCCGAGACGCAGAGAAGGCCTTTCTTAAACTTAAATTGCATTCTCAGCGCCGATCTCAGCATCTCCGCGTCTCAGCGTCGAACCGACTTCTCGCCCTTCATCAAAAACCGCTCCCTCAGAATTGGCTTCGTTCCGTCAAAACCCCGAGGGCGCCCGCGCTCACTCCCCAAGCCGCTCCACGCCCAATTCATCTCCCGCTTGCGTCCCCGTCTTCTCCGCCACCCCCGCCGGCAGTTCCAGAATGGAATGCGCCGTCAGGCACGCCGACATGCGCCACGGCTTCACCGCGTGCGTCACTTTGCGTACCCTGCGGTCCTTGCCCACGTACACCAGATCGATGGCGAATTTCATGAAAAACGTGTGTACCGATTGGCACGGCACGATCCACAATCCCTCGCCCGGCGCCAGCCGTTCATGCTTCAGCAAACCGGTCCGCCGTTTGGCGCTGGTGTCGGCAAGGTCGATGGAATCGCCCAACACCGTGTTGCGCGTCAAATTGGTGATCCGCAGCCTCAAACATGCAGAATAGCGCACGTCCGGTTTTCCAGTCACAAGACCTTCGAAAATCTTTACCGGGGCTGAACCCTTGGCGGCGCCACAACTTAGCCGTCGCCAAGCCTTCGCGGCCAGCCTCCGGCGCGCATCCCACTCTGTAAACTGAAGTCGGCAGGAAAGTTCCGCCGCCAACCCGCGCCCCCTCGGACGCGGGTTTCGCTTTTTTGGAGGTATCATGATTCGCCGTTCTCTGTTCGCCGTGGCGCTGCTGGCTTGCTGTTCCATCGCCGCGCCGGTACTCACAACCATTCAAGACGTGCTCTACAAAGCCGATGGAGCGCCCTTCAACGGCACGTTAACCATCAGTTGGAATAGTTTTCAAGCGGCCGACAATTCGGCCATCGTGATGCAGCAGCTCACCGTCAAAGTGATCAACGGCAATCTGCGCGTGCGCTTAGTCCCCAGCGCCACCGGCACGCCCCCCATCGATTACTCGGTTACTTACAACAGCGACGGGCGCATCCAGTTTCAGGAGATGTGGTCGGTCCCTGCCAGCGCCACGCCGCTGCGGGTCCGCGATGTGCGCGTGCCATCCACGGGCTCGGCCGGAGGTGGAAGCGGCGCCGGCACGGGTGGCGGCAGCAGCACCGGAACCGGCTCCCTCACCGGTCCCATTCCGGAATCGCAAGTCACCGGATTGATCGGCGACCTCGCCGCGCGCCCCATCAAAGGCCCGGCCTTCGCCGCCGGCGGCACAGCGGTAGTCGATGGCTCCGGTCTCGTGGAAACGGCCACCGGCAACGCCACCGACTGCATGCACGTAGATGGCTCTTCCGGCCCCTGCGGCGGCGGCGCGCCCTCATTTGTGGATGGCGACCTGCCCACGGGAATCGTCGACGGCTCCAACGCGACTTTTGCGCTTACCGCCGTGCCGGCGCCCTCCACCAGTCTCTCGTTCTATCGGAACGGCATGCTGCAGAAGCCCACGCTCGATTACACGGCCACCGGCAACAGCGTTCAGTTCCTTACCGCCGCCACCCCTCAGCCGGGCGACACGCTGCTCGCCAGCTATCGCACTTCGGCTAGCTCCGGCGCCACAACCAGTTCGTTTGCCGGATTCTCCACCACCCAGGTGCTATGCAGCGGCGCGGGCGTAACCGGCAGCGCCAGTTCGCTGACCAGCCTGGGAACCTGCTCCGTTCCCGCCGGGCTGCTCGCGCAAGGCGACCGCCTGGAGATCCGCTTCGACTACGCGCATAGCGGGGCGGCCGGCGGTTTCTCCATCGAGGTCCATTGGGGTGGAACCACCATCGTGCATCGCGATGCGCTGCTGACGGAAACCCTCCTCGCCGGCCGCGCCGATGCCGGCATTCTCGCTTCCAGCTCCCAGTTGAGTTCGGAGACCTGGGGCGGCTCCACATTGGCGTTCAGCGTGACCGCGGTGGCCGCCCCCGATGCCTTTGCCACTGGACTTACCATCAATTTCCTCGGGCTGACGGCCAATGGCGGCGACACCCTGACGCTGACCAACTTCACCGTCATACGGATCCCCTAGCTAGCCTTGACTTCCATTTTGGCGGTACAATTCTGAGCAGGGAACTCGTACGATGCGAACTCTTGCCGGCTTCTCCATGGCGCTGCTGTTTTCCGGCGCCCTCTTTGGGCAATATCATTTCGGCGCGCCGATTTTCACTGCCGGCAGCGCCGTTTACCCGGCCGGCACTTCGGCCACCAACTCCAATATCCAGCGCTTCACCTCCACTGCGGCTTACCGGAGCAGCGCCCGCCGCACGCCGGTCACCACCGGAACTGGGGCCATCGCCGTTCCGTATGCTTATCCCGTCTACGTCGGCAGCGGATATACCGATGGGTCGTACTCAGCCGCTGGATCGTACCCGGCGGCCTCCGCCGCGCAGCAACCCAACGTGGTCGTGGTCTACCCGCCGCAGCCCGCGCCCGTGATCATTAACCAGTTCGGTCCCGGCGCCGCCCCGCCGCCGATGGCGGGAGATCGGGAACCGGTCAATCAGTATCAGCCTTCGACGGATCGGGAAGACGATCAATCCTCCGCCGATCACTACCTGATCGCTCTCAAAGACCATACGATTTACTCCGTGGTGGCCTATTGGGTGGATGGCGACACGCTGCACTATTTCACCGCCGGCAACGTGCACAATCAGGCGTCGCTTTCACTAGTGGATCGCGATCTCACCGCGCGCCTGAACAAAGAATCCGGCATGGAAGTCAATCTTCCACCCGCGGCGAAGTAGTCTTACCACCCCGCCCCTCGCAAGCTGTATCGGTGTAGCAGCTCGTTGCTTGCCGCAAAGATGATAGACTTTCCGCATGAAGTTTTCCACTACCATGGCGGCCGCCTGTTTGCTTGCGACCCTGACTGCCAATCTTCCCGCCCAGAGTAAGCCCGTTTTCGAGGAAGGCTTCGAATCGGGAAAGCTTGATCCGGCGGTATGGGACCAGCGAGTGACCGGTACGGCAACCGCGGCGGTGGAAGCGGTGGAAGGCGCCCACGGAAAATATGCGCTGCATATCCACTACCCGGACATGGCCGCGCGCAGCTATGCTTTTGTGGTCGCTACCCACCTGCCGGATTCGGTCAAGACGCACTTCTTCGGCCGCGCTTACGTCAAAATTACGCCCGGGTTGGGGACCACACACAATCCCTTGATCTTCGCGGGCGAGCCGGGCTGGCCTATATCGAAGTTCGAAGAGATCGGCACATACCGCGGCGACTGGATGCCTTCTTATCAGGAGAACAAATCCGCGGCGGGCCAGGGTCGCGGCGAAGTGACTTATCGCAGCGATACGCCGCCGCCCTTTGACAAGTGGTTTCTGCTGGAATGGGAATTCAACGATGCCCCAGCCGCCATCACGGTCTGGATCGACGGTCAGACGCTCAGCGACACGATGAATGGTGAGAAGGTGGATATGGTGAAGTTTACGTGGCCCAAAGGAAGCGCCACCGATACCGGGCTGGTGGGCGGCTTTAAGGAGTTTGGCTTCGGCGCGCGCGTCTGGGGAGCGCCGCAACAGGGCTTCGATGTCTATTACGACGACATCGCCATCGGCGCTCAGCGCATCGGTCCGTCGAACTAGCGTGTATGATGGCGTCGCCGCTTCCGGCGCGACGTTACGTTCTATAGTTAGAAACTAGCCGGCCTGCTGGACATGGAATGCATTCCCGTCTGCTGAAACCGCGCCTATCGGAATCGTCAGCGTGAGCGTGGTTCCTTGATTCGGCTCGCTGCGCATCTGAACGGCGCCGTTCACCAGGCGCGTGCGCTCCTTGATGCTGACCAGCCCCAGACCGGCGGGCATCCCGGCGCCGTCCAGCGACATGCCGGTCCCGCGGTCGGAAACCGTGAGGCGGATCTCGCTGTCCGTACGCGTCAGCTCCACCTCGGCTTGGGACACCTGCGCGTGCTTCGCCACATTTTGCAGGGCTTCCTGGGCGACGCGGTAGACGCAAAGCGCTGCGTCCGGAGGCACGTCGCCGAAGGAGCCCTGAGTCTTGTACGAGATTTGTATGTGGGTCAATCGTCCGAACTCGGAGCAGCAGTCCCGCAAGGCGGCGCCGAGTCCGGAATACTCCAGCACCGCGGGGTGCAGCTCATGGGAGAGGCGGCGGATGCTCTCGGAAACGTGTACCATGTTCTGCTGGATCCGTTGGCTTTGCTCCCGCGCCTCGGTCTGTTCGACGGGGATCTGTTTCCTCAAATTGCTCATGCCGATACTGAGGGCCGCGATCTGCTGGCTGATGTCGTCGTGCAGCTCGCGCGCGATGCGCCTGCGCTCCTCCTCCTGGGCGTTCAGCAGGCGCGCGCTTAGAGCTTTGATCTGGTTCTCGGTGCGAACGCGCTCGCTGATGTCGCGGATGATGGCCTGACGGAACGTCGCGCCCCCCAGATCGATCAGACGCACGCTGATATCCGCGGGGAACGACGAGCCGTCTTTTCTGCAATGCACCGCCTCGTAGCGGATGCCGTCGCCGGCGTCGCCGCCCGGCCAGACCGGCGGTTGGCCGGGCACGGCTGCGCGAAACGATGCCACATTGAGCGACAGTAGTTCCTCTTCGGTGTAACCATAGGCTTCCACGGCGCGCTGGTTGACTTGGACGAGTTGTCCACGATCGTCGGCCAGCACGATGATGTCGTTAGCGTACCGGGTGAGGGAATCGAAGTGGCCGGTGAGAACCCTGCGTTCGCGGTGAGGCCGCAATCGCTCGTTACGCCGGATGTATCCCACTCCCGCCGCGCTGGAGACTGCGATCAAGACAACCATCAGAGTCAATTCCCAGCAGAGGCGAGTCAGCGGCGCGTACACTTCGTCCAGGTCAAGCTTGGCGGCGAGATACCACGCCGATCCCTGAATGCCGTGGATTACGCTGATGCTAGGCACGCCCCGATAGTCGGGCCCCTTATGCAGCCAACCGGCCCCCAGGTCCCGGTCGTCCGGAAGCGTTGGCGTTGCGGTGCGCCGCCGAGGATTGCGCGCGCCCGCCGGTGAGCGGTTGAGATAGGTGAGTGAAACAATGTCGTCTGCGTCAAGCCGGAACAGAAGCGTTTCCAGGGTCCGGCTGGCGGTTGGCCAGGCTGCGATATGCGGATAGAGAAATCGCCATGGGTCGACATCCAATACAATCGCTCCCAAATTGGCCACGGGAATGCACACCGCCATGCGCATGGGTCCGGACTCAGGGGGATCCCGATAGAGGTCCGAAAGCGTCACTTTGCCGGTGCGTTGGGCCTCCTGCGCCGCTCGGAATCGCGGAGAATCTCCCTGGTTCGCGCTGGAGCCGATCCGCACCACTCCTTGCCGGTCCACCAGCGCCGCGCCGGAATACTGAACCTGCAACTCCAGGGCGTGAAACAAGGCCATAAAGTCCGCGCGGTCGGCTTGGCTAACCGGAACGCCCGCCAGCATGCGCCGCGCCGTCCGCATGATCGGCGACGCGGCCAGGACGTCGCCGCCGCCAATGCGCTCGGCGCGCCAATGTTCGATTTGCGCCGACTTCATGGCTGCGATGGCCGCCAGTTGATGCACTGCCTTCTCTTCCACCGCCCCCCGCTGGCGCAGGTAATACCACCGGACGGCGGCGATCATGACCAACCCTGCCAGCGTGAGCGACGCCATCAGGATGCGGCTGTAGTGCGCGGAAGAGCCCGCGGAAAAGCCCGCGGACAAACGCGCGGATAAGCGCGTGAGGCTCATAGACGGACAGGCCCTTTCAGCCTGTAAGGGTTCCCGAGAGGCCCAATTCTAGTCCGCCACCAGCTTCAGCCGGATGGCGTATTGGATCAATCCCGCCGTAGTGTCGAGCCCGAGCACGTGCATTATTTCATACTTGTGAGACTCGGCGGTTCGCGGCGAGATGTTTAAGACCGATGCCACTTCCTTCATGGTGCGCCCTTCGGCCACCAGTTGTAGAACTTCGCGCTGGCGCGGTGTGAGCGGTATTTCGCCGGGGGAGTCGCCGCGCGCCTCCAGCAGTAGCGCGATGAGGTCTTTGGCCAGCAGAGTGGTGACGTAAGAGCGCCCCATCGCCACTTGTTCGATCGCTGTGATCAATTCTTCGCCAGGCGAGACCTTCAGCAGGTAGCCGGAAGCGCCGGCGCGAAGAGCGTCCACAGCCAACTGCGTCTCTCTGTGCATGGTCAGGATAATCACCTTGACGTGCGGATGGCGCGTATGAATCTGCCGGAGGGCGTCGAGCCCGTTCAGCAACGGCATGGAGATATCGGTCACTACGACGTCGGGGCGCACCGTTTCCACCGCCGCCAGCAGCGCGCGCCCGTCATTTACCACACCGGCAAGTTCGAAAGTGTCCGCAAGCAGAGCCGAGAGGCCTTGCGCAACTACCGTGTGATCGTCCGCCAGAAGAACCCTGGTTCTAGGCATGATCGCCAAACTGTATGCCTTTGATAATAGCGTGTCTCAGGCATGCCGGATGCCGCGGATGCCGCGAGAGAGATAGGCGCCGCCGCCGGCCACCGTATTTACGGCAAGCGCCAATTCTTCGCCCGCATCTTCCTTCAGCACATAGCCGCGGATGCCGCATGCGAGCGCGCTGCCGACCAACTGGGGCTCGTTGCACACCGTGAGGATGACCACAGCGGGGCACAGGCCCTCTTACAACATCCTCCGGCCGGCTTCCATGCCATCTAACCGCGGCATGTGGATGTCCGCGACTACGGCGCCCGGCCTGAGCTGAGCCGCCAGCGATAGCAGCGCCTGGCCTTCGCTGGCGGAACCTACTACATCGAATTCGGGCGCCAGCAGGAGGCGTATCTCCTCCACCATTCCCGGATGATCGTCGGCCAGCACCACGCGAAGCCTTCGCGCCGCAGGGCTCTTCAGATTCCAGTCCGCGGCGCCATCGGACTCATCCCTATTCAAATGTATTCATACTAGACGCTAGGTCGGTTTAGCCCCGGTATCTTTAGGATTCCGAGCACTCTGGAAATTGGTACGCAACCGCGCGAATGTTACACGCCCAAGTAAGAAATACAAGAGGTCGCACCCGGTATTCTCCGTACCGGATATCCGAAGAATTACGGATAGGGCCGGGGGACGGCGCCGCCGCATAATCGACGTGCCGAGAACCGTGACGGAATCCAAAGACGGTAAGCCCACCTTCGATATCGAAAGCGCAGAAGCGCGGCTGGATGAGGCAGTCGCCGGCGTGAAGCGCCACTTCGCGGCTTTGGAGGAAGCGGTCGAGGACCTCAAGCGAAGCCGCCGGAATCATTCGCCTTCGCCAGGCGTCACGGTCAAGTAAGACGGGCAAGTAAGACGGTCAAGTAAGAATGACTGAAGGCTACCTCCCAAGCGCACTGGGTCCGGATTCTGTCCGAGCTTTGCGTCACGCTCCGGCTCCCTAATCGCTCATCCGGCTATAGTAGCGGAGCGGCCCTCGCAGCCGCCTCGCTTGAGGTGATTACGGGGTACACCTCGAAATCGACCAGGTCGTCCCACTTTGCCATCCACTCATCGAGCAGCCGCGGGTCGTGGGTTTCCATTAGCTGATAGCAGCGCTCCAGTTTTTCGTCCACCCAACTCGACACATACAGGAGGCCGTCAGACGCCATACGGCCGCTGTCGCGAAAACGGCGATACACGGCTATCGCATCTTTGTTCTTGAAGCGCTCCACCACAATGTAAAGCGTGTTAGGCATCGGTGAACCTCCGTTGTTATCGCCACCGCTATCGCCACTATCTCGCAGCATAACAACTGCGACTGTGTCATGCGCACTGGCGCGGGGCCGCGGCGCCTCAGCGGTAGACCACACAGCCGCGCGCTTCGAGACTGTCGGCCCACGGAGGCGGCGCCAGCGTCGTTACCCATCGTAAGTCGAGTTTCTCCAGCCGGGGCAGGGCGGCGATCGCAGCCGGCAAATGCGTCAGCGGATTACCGCGGAGATCCATTTGCCGCAGTTCCCGCAAAGCTCCGATCGAATCGGGCAGTGACGTCAACCAGTTGTCTCTCAGGTGCAGCTCTCGCAAGCGCGACAGTTGCCCGATAGACTCGGGGAGCGCCGCCAGCCGATTGCCGGATGCCCGCAGCTCGATCAGGCCCGCCATACCGCAAACCGACTCAGGCAGCGCTTCGAAGGCGTTGTCACTGATGTTTAGATAGCGTAACCTTGTCAGCCGGCCGAGAGACAGCGGCAGCGAGCTCAATCGATTGTCGTGGAGATAGAGGAAATCGGTGAGACCGTCAAGGCCAGCCAAGGCATCGGGTACGCGCGTCAGCTGGTTATGTCCGAGATCGAGCATACGAAGCTTTTTCAGACAGCCGATCTGCTCGGACACTTCCGATAGCTGGTTGTCGGCCAGGACCAGGGTTTCGAGGCCGGTTTGCGCCCAAACCGAATCCGGAACGCGGCCAAGGCGCTTCTTCCATAGGTTCAGGTGCGCCGCGGAGGTATCCGGCATGAACCCGATACTAGCGCAAATCGTAGACTTGTAGAGCATGTCGAAGATACGAATTGCCCCCGCGACGGAACGGGACCTCCCTGTAATCCTGGAAATGATTCGCGCACTTGCGGAATACGAGAGACTCGCCCATCAGGTGACGGCCACCGAAGAACAACTGCGCGAGACATTGTTCGGCCCCAAGCCTTCAGCCGAGGTGCTGTTGGCGTATGGCGAGCAAGAGTGCGCGGGCTATGCCGTATTCTTCGCGACCTACTCGACGTTTGTGGCGCAGCCGGGAATCTATCTGGAGGATCTGTACGTGAAGCCTCACCTGCGCGGCCATGGAATCGGGTTGGCGCTGCTGCAGCGTTTGGCGAGAATTGCGACGGAGCGCGGCTGCGGCAGGGTGGAGTGGGGAGTGCTCGCTTGGAACCAGCCATCCATCGAGTTCTATCGGAGGCTGGGCGCTGTGCCGATGGATCAGTGGACAAAATACCGGCTCGCCGGGGAAGCGCTGGAACGGCTGGCGTATGGGGACAGTCGATAAGTGTCCACGCGAGAAGCGCCGCGCCTACTGGCCTTCAGTTTTCCCAGGCGCGCTTGGGAACGCCGCCGTCGCGGTCTTGCACGCGGTCGTACAGATAGAGAGTGGATACCGTGCCCAACGCTTCGTTGTAAAGGCTGGTCTGTCCGAGCCCCTGTTTCAAATCTTCCTCGAAATCGTGCAAGGCTTTCAGGTCGTCGGCGAGCGCGGGCTTCTTCTTGCCGCTGGGCGTTTGGAACCACTTCTGATAGCCGCCATCCACCAGCACGCCGATTTCGGATCCCATCAGGATGCCAGCGCGTCCGCTGACGTCGGCCGTGGCGTTGCTCTCTTTGATATCCACCGCGCAAGCGCCGCGAATGACGCGAGAGGCGCCGCCTGGAAGCGGCGTGACCGTGAAGCCCGCCTGGCGAAGGTTCTCGAGGCGATCTGAGAAGGTGACGGTTTTCGGGCGCTCGCGGCGAAAGAACATAAGCCTTATTATAGCCTTGCTTGACATTTTTGGTTGCCAGATACAATTAGCCGGACGCCGGGATCTCTGGCGGAAAGATGGTGCTGGTCAACATGGTGTTGGTCAACACAGCGGCGACAATCCGCAAACATCCAACACCCATACTGTGGTAGTGAAAATCCCATAGAATAGCAGTTGATGCGATTCTCCAGGTACCTCGGTTTGGCCGCCGCCCTCGCTGCCGGCGTCGCGCTGGCGCAAACGCCGGCCGAGCTGATGAATGATGCGGCCGTCCACGCCGCTTTCGATGCCGCCAGGCGCAATGAACCGTCTGTCGTCGAGCAGCAAGTCAAGATCTGCCAGATCCCCGCGCCCCCGTTCAAAGAGGAAGTGCGCGGCAAGGAGTTGCAGCGCCTCTTCGAAAGCCTGGGTCTGCACGATGTCCGCACGGACGCCGCCGGCAACGTGATCGGCGTCAGGCCGGGCAAAGCCGCGCATCCGAACCTGGTCTTCGCCGCGCACCTGGACACGGTATTTCCCGAAGGCACCGACGTCCGCGTCACCGTGGAAGGCGATATTCTCAAAGGCCCGGGCATTGGCGACGATTGCCGCGGCCTAGCCATGATGCTCGGCGTTATCCGCGCACTCAACGAAGCGCACGTGGAGACGCCCGGTACAATCACCTTCGTCGCCGACGTGGGCGAAGAGGGCCTCGGCGACCTGCGCGGCATGAAGCAGCTGTTCGGTGAGACGTTGAAGGGCCAGGTCGATAAGTTCATCTCCGTCGACGGCCTGGGCCTCGGCATCACCAATATCGGCGTCGGCAGCAACCGCTACCGCGTCACCTTCAAGGGACCCGGCGGCCACAGTTTCGGCGCATTCGGCATGGCGAACCCAATTCAAGCGATGGGCCGCGCCATCGCCAAGATCGACGCGTTCGAAGTGCCCACGCAGCCGAAGACCACTTTCAACGTGGGGCGCGTCGGCGGAGGTACGTCGGTGAACGCCATTCCCTTTGAAGCGTGGATGGAAGTGGACATGCGCTCTTCCGACCCCGCGTCGCTCAAAGCGGTTGACGTCAAGTTCAACGCCGCGGTGCAACAGGCAGTCGAGGAAGAGAACAAGCGCTGGAATAATCGCGGACCGGTTAGCGTGTCCGCCGAGCTGGTCGGCGTGCGCCCCGCGGGACAAACGCCGGAAAGCAGCCCCATCGTGCGGACCGCGCTGGCCGTCTCGCACGCCTTGAACATCAATGAGACTCTGCGCGAAGGTTCGACGGATTCGAATGTGCCTATGAATATGGGCATCCCAGCGATCACTATCGGCGGCGGCGGCGGCGGTTCGGGCGCGCATTCGCTGGGCGAGACCTTCGATGTTCGCGACTCGTGGCGCGGTACCCAGCGGGCCATACTGCTGGTGATTTCACTGGCGCGGTAGATCTACGACGAGTAGCGCCGCACTGTGAGCGCGATGGACGGGCCGGCTGCTACCAACCTACCGGCTTGCCGCTGTTCTGCTCATCCAACCATTTTTGCAGCGGCGCGAAATAATCGAGGATCGCGGAAGCATCCATCTGTTTGGTTCCGGCGATCTTGTTGAGCGCCTCCTGCCACGGCTGGCTCAATCCCATTTCGAGCATCGAATTCAAGCGATCGCCCGCGGTCTTGCTCTCAAAAATTGAGCAGCGGTTCAGCGGGCCCGTGCATCCCGCGGCTTGCGAGAGCGCGCGGTGAAACTGGAATTGCAGAATATCGGCGAGGAAATAGCGCATGTAAGGAACATTAGCCGCCACATGATACTTCGCGCCGGGGTCGAAATCGTCTTCCGTGCGGCCGGGCGGCGGCGCGACGCCCTGGTATTTCAAGCGAAGATCCCACCAGGTTTGGTTGTACCGTTCGGGCGGGATCTCGCCGGAAAATACCTTCCAGCGCCACTGGTCGATCACCAGGCCGAACGGCAGGAACGCGATCTTCTCAAGCGCCTTATGCATCAGTAGCCCGAGGTCTTTTGACGTATCGGGCGCCTTGTCGAGCAGGCCGATTTTGACCAGGTATTCGGGCGTGACCGACAGGGCGATGGTATCGCCAATGGCTTCGTGGAAGCCGTCGTTAGCGCTATCGCGGAAGAAGAATGGCTGCTTGTCATAAGCCCGCTGATAGAAGTTGTGACCCAGTTCGTGATGGACGGTGAGAAAGTCTTCGCCTGTAATCTGGAGGCACACTTTCAGGCGAACATCGTCGACGAAATCGATATCCCACGCGCTGGCATGGCATACCACGTCGCGGTCGCGCGGCTTGAGGAAGAGCGAGCGGTCCCAGAAGGTCTGCGGCAGCGGCGCGAAACCCAGCGATTTGAAAAAGTTTTCGCCATCCTTCACCATCTGCTTCTCATCGACCTTGTGCTGCTTCAGCAGCGCGGTGAGGTCGTATCCCGGGTCGCCGTTAGGCGGCGCCACCAATGGGTACGCGTTGCTCCAATCCTGCGCCCACATGTTACCGAGAAGGTACGCGGGAATGGGACCGGTGGCGGGAACCACGTCGCCGTACTTGGCGCGCAAACGGCTGCGCACGTAACCGTGCAGGGAAAGGTAAAGCGGCTTCACCTGGTCCCAAAGGCGGTCGAGCTCCTTCGAAAAATCGTCCGGCGCCATGTCGTATTTCGACCGCCACATGGCGCCGTTATCCTTGAAGCCAAGCTGTTGCGCGCCCTTGTTGGCCAGCGCGACATAGCGCACAAAGTCCTTGCGCATGGGCCTGGCGATGGCGTGCCAGCCGGTCCAGGCATCCTGCAGTTGCGTGGCGTCGCGGTTTTCGGCCATGAGCTTAGTCAGGTCTTCGATATCCTTACAACTCTGCGGACCGCTGGGACACCACTTGCCTTTGCCGTAGGTCCCTTCCATGCCGGAGGCGATGCGCGTCAACTCCTCCGCCTCCGCCGGGTCCGACGGCGTCGCGATGGTCAGGCCAAGCCTGAGGATCTGGATCTTGCGCGCGGTGACCGGGTCGAGCGCGAGCCCGTCGAACCGCGTGGACTGCTTGGCATAGTCCACCTGGGCGTCGATGGCGCGCTGGTCGAGCTTAGCCGAGATGTCCTCGGTATCGTCGGTGATGTAGGTGGCCTTGATCCAATCGGCGCGCCCGGAATCGATGTTGAGCGCGAGCAGTTTCTTTTCGGCGTTGTCGATGAACGTCTTGGCATCGGCGGGTGTTGGGCGAGGCGTGCCGCAAGAAGCGAGCATCGCCGCGGCGCAGGTGAGGAGGAAAATCGCGCGAGAACGCATTCCTACAAAATACCGCGGTGGGCGATTTGATGAACGGGCGGGGTGCGTGTTACGATTTTATTGTCGCGTGACATTGCGGGGACGTAGCTCAGTTGGTTAGAGCGCCGGCCTGTCACGTCGGAGGTCGCGGGTTCGAGCCCCGTCGTCCCCGCCATATTTTCAATCACTTAGCTTCTTTGACTTCGGCTTCTCTGGCCCGCACGGTAGCAGATAGAAACCATACTCATTGCACAGTCGCGAAAGCAGTCCCCGAACTTCATCCGGCTCAAGAAGCGCCTCAATTTGTTTCACCCGAGTCCGCTGCTGTCGTGACATGCTCCTATTCTCTAACTATGAACAGCACCCCCGTCTTTAATGGTTCGTCATGAGCCGTAGCGCGATGAAGGGATGGGTGCGGTTTGAGCATCTGCATACGGTCGTCAAACATTGCTCGCCATTTTTGATGACGCGGGATAGTTTCGTAGCCAGATGCTGGAATGAGACGTGACGACTGTCCGGAAGATTCCGTCTCTGGCCCCCTTGCGGTCTTCTCGCCAAAATGAATTGCGGCCCGGGTTCGACGCGGGCGACCATCGCCGCCGGGCGTGTAGCCGCGAGGTGCGCGCCGGGGCGTCGAATGCACGCCGACCCGCGGGCACCCACGGAGTGAGGCACTTTCCCGCCAGGGAGTTCGCCGGCGGCATGCGCGACGGGCCCTCCGGCGTCTTCCGGCGGCCCGACATGGGTAATCTGGCGAAGGTCGCCTCCTCTCGCCGTTCGATCGTCGCCCGGCGCCACGTGGGGTGCGCGCCAGTACGGCGACCCACGGCGTGCGGCGTTTTCGCGCCGCGCAATTCGGCGGCGGCGAGCGCGACGCGCCCTCCGGCGTTTTTCGCAGGCTGGTGCGTCGGCCATGCGAACGCGGGCCGAGAGCGGCCTTCCGTGGGGCGGCGCCGCCCGTTGCGACGCCTTTGGGGCGTGTTCTCGGTGCCGGCGGCTAGCCGGTCCTCGTTGGTATGCATACCTACTACGCGTCTCGCGGTCAGAGGAGCCGCGCGCCGGGCGAAGAAGCCCGAAGGACTCGGAGATGGAGGGGAGGCGCGCCCAACGTTATCTCCATGAACCTATCCACGGGCGCGTGCTTCGGCCGGACTGATCTGGGGCAGAAATACTGCCAGCAATCCAATGGCTGGCAGGAAAGCGCACACGCGATAGACGAAGTCGATGCTGGTAAGATCGGCCAGCCGTCCCAGCACGGCTGCACCGATGCCGCCCATGCCGAACGCCAGTCCGAAAAACAGGCCAGAGATGGTGCCTACCTTGCCGGGCGACAAATCCTGCGCGTAGACCAGAATCGCCGCGAAGGCCGAAGCCAGCACCAGCCCGATAATCACACTGAGCACACCCGTCCAAAAGAGGCTGGCATAGGGCAGGACCAACGTGAACGGCAGCACCCCGAGGATGGATCCCCAGATGATGTACTTGCGCCCGATGCGGTCGCCCAAAGGGCCGCCGATAAGCCCGCCCGTGGCGGCCGCCGCCAGGAAGACGAACAGGTGCACCTGCGCGTTTTCCACCGAGACGTGGAACTTGCCGATGAGGAAGAAGGTGTAATAGTTGGTGATGCTGGCAAGGTAGAAGAACTTGGAAAACGTCAGCGCCATCAGCACCGCCATGGCCCAGCCCACGCTTCGCCGGGAGGCCCCGTGCGCGGATTTCGGCGGCGCGGGCCGCGCGATACGCGCTGCGTCCTGGGCCCTGTACCAGGAGCTGACGCGCGTCAGCAGCAGCATGGCGATGAGTGCGGCGGCGGAAAACCAGGCGATGCTGCGCTGGCCTTGCGGCAGCACGACGAAAGCCGCCAACAGCGGTCCCAGCGACGATCCGCCGGTGCCGCCAAGCGCGAACAGCGATTGCGCGAGACCATGGCGCCCGCCGGATGCCATGCGCGCGATGCGCGAGGCTTCCGGATGGAAGATCGCCGACCCCACCCCGATCAGTCCCACCGACAGGAGAATCGCGCCGAAGCCCGGCGCCTTGGAAAGCAGAATCAGGCCGGCGATGCTGGAAGCCATGCCGGCGGGCAGCGCGAAATAGACCGGGCGGCGGTCAGTATACAGGCCTACCAGCGGCTGCAATAGCGAGGCGATGAGTTGCCCAACCAACGTGATGATCCCCAGCTGGCCGAAATCCAGCCGGTAACTCGCCTTGAGAATGGGATAGATCGCGGGGATGAGAGACTGCAGGATATCGTTGACCAGGTGCGACACGCATACAGCCACGAGAATGCCAGCCGCGGCGGCGGGGACTCTTTGCCGACCGGGAGCTGGTGCCATGCTGGCGGTGCCTGCCACTCATCCCATGCTAGCCTGATTTTCGCGGCAAATGATGGCATGTCCTGTCACGGTAAGCGCGACCACCATTGTTCAGCCTTCTGAGATTTGAGTGCGCGGACAATCGAGCAGCGTCAAGCACCATTGTCAGGCACTCCCGCAATGAGGATTAGCGAGAAAAAAGCTGTAGCTTCATCACTTTTTACTTTTTTGTACTTTCGCGCGAGTACCCGCAGACGCTTTCCTCTTCAATTTGATCTGATTGTAATCAACCGCGGCACGGACGAGATTTTTTAGAGCACGCTCATTAATCTCATCGCCCTCGAAAAAATCGATCGCTCGCCACGCGTTGCCTGCGAGGCCCGCGTTGAAGAGCTTGTCAGGATCTGGCAGGTTCGCCCCATGGGAAAAGGTAAGCTTCACCTTATCTTTATGGGCGTTGGCTACCGCGATTATTCCGTTGTGAGACCACACTGGGCTTCCCCTCCACTTCCATTCCTCGATTATCTCCCGGTCGGCCTTAAGGATGCTCTTGCGGATGCTGGCGAACGTTTTGCCACGCCAGTCTGTGAGTTCTGCGATCAGCTGGTCAATACGCTCCGATGGATTCATTGGATCTTTATGCATCGAGTTCACTTCTTCTCCTTAGCGTGAATAGCGTGCCAGCTGGGTGAGCTGAATGAAGTTGCCGCAGGTGTCGTTCAGCATCGCAATGGTCGAGCCGGTCACGCCGGTGGGCGGCATCGTGAACTCGGCGCCGCGGGCCTTGATCCGCTCGTAGTCGCCCTGGATGTCGTCGGTGAAGAACATGGCCGCGGGCTGCTGCTGTTGAAACATCGCCTGCTGATACGCTTTGGCTGCGGGGTTGTTGTTCAGCGCCAGCTGCAGCTCAGTGCCGTCCGGCTCCTCCGGCGAGGCCATGTGGTCGAGGTGGCGTTCGAGAGCATCCAGGTGAGCGGACCAGAACCGGCGGAACGGAGCCAGCCAGTCATCCACCTCCTGAAGTGGTTCCGGTTTCAGCCGGTAGAGGCGGCGCTGTGCGTCCACCGTGGATTCCACGAAACCGGCATCTCGCAGCACTCGCAGGTGCTTTGACACGGTCGGCTGCGGCATACGAAGTTGACGCTCGATCTCTCCCACCGACTGTTGTGACGAGACCAGGAGGCTCAATATCGAGCGGCGGTTCGGCTCCGCAATGACTTCGAACACAGATTCCACTCTCCTAGTATACTCTACACAGCATATACGTGTCAAGGTATATCAAAGGCAGGAGGGCGGCCCAGGCAACGGTTTCAGTCGCCGTGCGGGGATGCCCCGTCTGATGCTTTCTTGGCGGATGCGATTCAGAGCGCTGCGCGCTCCGAGTATCCTCGCTGCCACGACCAAAACCCATCAACCTCGCGATCTCAGACGGGATCTCGCCCCAGTCCATCCCCAAGCTCTCCCCCGCGACAGCCAGACTTGCACTCTAGCACTCTGGCGTATCTACCTAACCTACCTACGGCCATCTTGTTGATGTGCGCTACCCCGATGAGGCATCGAAGTGCCGGTTTGGGAAATCAAGCGCCCAGGGGACGTAACGCCTCATCCGAGAAGCGCCACCGCCTGACCGAGACGCTTCCTGGCGGGAGTCTGTGTCGGTAGTGCGGCATGGCGAGGAAATCGGTGGACCGTAAGCACCAGGAATCTGGCACAGGGCCCATCGGGAAAATTGACCGGCGCGTACCCGGTGATCGTCTGCTGCCACTCGGTCGTGTAAACGCCCATCCCGTTCAAGCGCCGCATGTCTGGGCTGCAAGTGACAACGGTTTTTATTTCTTCCGAATCTCGTCGCTTTGCGCGCCTAAGTCATCTTTGATTACAGCTCCGCCTTTCATCACGAATTTGACTCGCTGCATCTCGGTGATGTCCTGCAGCGGATCTCCCAAGGTAGCGATAAGGTCGGCGAACTTGCCCTTTTCGATGGCGCCGATTTTGTCCTGCCAATGGATAATCTCGGCATTCACCGTGGTTGCCATACGCAACGCGTAGAGCGGCGTCGCGCCCCAACTGACGAAGATGGGAAACATCTCGCTCTGTACGCCATGGGAACAGTTGCAGGCGGTGTTGAAGATTCTCCCTTGCCCGTCGGAAACCGGGGTGGCGCCGCTGCCGTATCCGAGTGTTACACCGGCTTTCAGCATCTTCTTCCACGTTTGTTCCATCAGACGATAGCGGCTGTAAGGCGCCCATTGCTTCAAATCTACAGGTTCATCCTGACGAAGATCGAGGATCGTCGAAGTGATAGGAAGATGTTTCTGGACGATCGTTTGAATGTCGTCACCGGTCGCCGCCACGGCATGTTGGATATCGTCGACCCCAGCTTCAATTGCCCATTTCAACCCGTCACCGCCGTAAGTGTGACTGGCGACGAACATCCCGCGGCGATGGGCTTCGTCCACGACAGCCTTGAGTTCCTCGAGACTGGGCAGCGCCTGGTTCACCATCTCACCGCTCGGCTTGAAGAAAAAAGGCCCGGTGGTGTGTATCTTCACGTGATCCGCGCCGTAATGGGCCAATTCGCGGACGCCCGCGCGCAGGGCGTCAACGCCATTCGCGACAATTTCCACCTCGAATGGCTTGAAGTCCAACGGATAGGGTCCAGTGCCAGGCGCCGTGATCGCCAGGATCGGTCCGGCCGTCAGCAGTCGCGGGCCCTGCACTAAGCCTTGTTCGATGGCTCTCTTCAACTCCACATCGGCGAACCCTCCCCCGTGCGAACCCTGGACCACCTGCGTGGTGTAGCCGGCCTTCAGGCTTTCCGTCGCGCTGTGCAGCGCCACCATCATCTGGTGTTGCAGGCCTCCCGTGGCGTCCGTCAAGTGAACGTGGCCGTCAATCAAGCCCGGCAGCACAGTGGCATGGCTCAGGTCGAAGACTTTCGCGCCCGCCGGAATCGACGCACTGGCGGCCGGGCCGACACTCGCGATTCGCTCACCCTGAATCAGCACTACCTGGTTCGCTAACATCTGGCCCGACTTCGGGTCAAAGAGTTTGCCCGCCCGGATTGCGGTGGTCTGCGCAGCCTGTGACCATAGCATGGCGGCAGCGCCTAGTAACACGGTACCCGTTTTCAAAACATAATTCGATCGCATGGAGTAACTCCGTTCGGCTTGGAACTGACTACTCAAGATGGGACTCTTCATCTTACCCAACCGTCCATCTTCACCAACCATCAAGTGCGGCTTCGAACAGGGAACTTAACTCCTCGCTTCCGGCCGGACGGGGAGATAGCTTGGTCACGCGATGCTGCGGCAGGGTTCCTTCCACAAGCCGGGGAATGTCGGCAGCGGTGTAGCCGATCGCCCGCAAGCCGTTGGGCGCTTTCAGCCTCCGCATGAACCACAGGATGCGATCCGCCAGAACCTTCCCGGCGTCCTCCGGTTGGCAGCGCGAGACGTCCGCCCCGAGCGCCGCGGCGGCCTCCAGATGGCGCTGTGGGCAGGCCGGGGAAGTGAAGCGGAATACCGCCGGCGCATTCAGAATGACCGAGAAGCCGTGCGGCAGCAGCGCATGGTCGCGGGGATAGCCTTCGGCATGGTAGTCCCGAACCATTCCCGAAACCGGGTAGGACATGCCGTGCGGCAGGTGGACGCCGGCGTTGCCGAAGCCGATTCCGGCGTAGGATGCCGCCAGCAGCATTTGCGCGCGCGCTTCCTCATCCGCCGGATCCTCCACCGCCCGCACCAGGTACCGTGAGACCATGCGCAGGGCCTCAAGAGACCAAACGTCGCTGATCGGGTTGGACCCTTGGTAGGCTGGACGCAAAGCGGGCCGCTGCGGGTGAGGGCGCTGGTCGAACCGCAGCGCCGTGTAGGATTCAAGAGCGTGGCTGAGGACGTCGAGCCCGGTCGAGGCGGCCACTTGCGGCGGCTGGCTGCGGGTGTTCTCCGGGTCGACCAGTCCAAGCGCCGGCTTCAGGCGCCGGCTGGCGATGCCAGTCTTGGCGTGCATGCGGCGCAGATCGAAGATCGCGACCCCGGTGGTTTCACTGCCCGTACCGGCGGTAGTGGGAATGGCGATCAAGGGCTTCAGCGGGCCGGGAATCGGCAGCCCTTTGCCGATGGGCGGGTTCACGTAATCCAAAAAGTCGGCGGGCGGATAGGTGGTGTAGAGGTTCACAGCCTTGGCCGTGTCGATGGTCGAGCCTCCGCCGACGGCGACAAACGCGTCGTAGGATCCTCCGTTTGCGAACGCGATGGCGTCCTGAAACGATTCGTCGGTGGGCTCGATGCGAACGCGATCATAGAGCTGGAACGGAATGCCGTGATGTTCCAGAGACTCGAGGACGGTGAGGACCGGGCTCATGCGGGACAGACTTGGATCGGTCATCACCAGCACGCTGCGAGCCCCGAGGTTGCCCAGGTCCATCCCTACTTCGCGGGTGACGCCGGGGCCGAACCGCACCTGGGATGTCGCCATTTCGAATGCAGTTTCGTTCTTCATGATGCCGCCGCGGTCTCTGATGATATCGCAATCGCCGTACGTTCCCGCGTCAGAAACTGCCGGCCGCTTGGGGCAGGCGGGCGATCTCAAACTAACGCCGCGCTCGCTACTGCGATTCGCCGCGGGCGACTTCTTCGAGGATGCGGGCGGCGCGCGTCGGATTGAAGACCCCGCAAGAGCAGAAGCGAGTCATGTAACTGGCGGCTTGCTGCGGCGTGCGGCGGCCTTCGCGAACCCAATCGATCAATTTTTTCGCGAGCGAATGACTGACCATGCCGTGGCCGCACATGGTCGAGAGCATCATCACTTTCGAGCCGGGAAGTTTAGCCGTCGCGCCTTCGAAGCCAAGCGAATAGCCGACGCTGTGGCGGGGAATGCCGGCGGCGAAACAGCATTGCTCGGCTCCTTCGACGGACGTCGAGATGTTGACGCTGAGACCAAGGTCGGCGTCCTTCACGGCTTTGACGAAATCCTCAGCGGCGACGCGATTATCGAACACGGCGGCCACCGTGGTGGGACCGGTGAGCCCGTTGACGACGGCCTGAAAATCGGGCTTCGCGTCGCGCCGCCAGTGCGATGCCGGATTCATATTCCTGCACGGACGGAGCGCGCCGCCGTGGATGGCGTCGCCCAGATTGACCGGCTGGAACGGAAGGGCGAGCTCGAGAAATCGCTTGAGCTTCGGCAGCGAGTCAACATCGTTGCGGCCTTTACTGCACATGGCGAAGACAACGAAATCGTCGTGGAAACTTGCCGCAGGTCCGAAGCGATGCAGGGTGTTTGTCATATAACGCCAACCGTTTTCCGGACCGGTTCCGGCGCCGCCGGATTGGTGATGCGGCCCAGGCCGATATTCGTTTTCGCGCGCTCCAATGTATAGCCGAGCTTTTCGAGGATCGGAGCCAAGACGTTTTCCTCGCCCTCCTGGTCGCAGCGTACGCCAACGCCGAGCGCGACCACGGTATCGATCCGCTTCTCGACTTCCCACACCAGACGGATGATTTCTTCGGCGCGTTCCAGTGAGACCTTGATTTCGACGATCGCGGACAGGACCTTTTCATCGAGAATGTCCTCGCGGATGGCGCCGGTGGCAACATCGCTCATGAGGGACGTGACGGGGTTTTTCTTTTCGAACGCGACGCCGGCGCGGGCTAGCGCAGTGCACATTTTCTGCATGTCGCGGAATCGTACGCCGACGCCGGGGCGGCCAAATTCGATCGTGAACCCCACCTCGCCCAGGCTCACGCGGCTGCTCACATCGTTGGTCTTAACTTCCTCAGTGCCGCGGCCGTGGACGCCGGTGGATTCGTGCGGAACGCGCGGATCTGAGAAGGCGCGGCGGACAATGCGCGGCCAGGCGAGCTCATCGGGCTCGAACGCGGCGGTGGGGCAGACATCGGGTTCGGGATCGAAGCGCAGGCGCAGCATCTGAAACGTCTTGCGGACGGCGCGGACAAAGACCGGATTAAGATGCTCCTGGCTCAGCCCGTTGAAACAGGCGTAGCATTCGACGCACTCGTCGCGATTGATGGTGGCGCGATGGATGGTCTGATCGATGTAAATCGCGCCCATCGGGCAGACGTAGGTGCAGTTACCGCAGGCGACGCATTTATCGGGGTTTATCTTCATGACGACAGCCTCATGCAAGCTCGATCCGGCGGCTCGCGTCGATCTTCGCGTAATACAGCGCAGCTCCCACGGCGCATAGCGAAGAGGCGACCAGAAACGGCACGTTCCAGCCGTACGCCCTCACCAGATAGGCTAACGCGGCCGGCGAGATTGCGCCTCCTATATTACCGCACATGTTCATGACGGACGAGACGGAACCGGCGCAATCGCCGCCGATATCGAGCGGAATCGCCCACGAAACGCCGACGGTGATTTCGAGGCCAAAGAACGCGATGCAGGACCAGGCCACGCACGTTTGAGGGTCCGCGGTGAGCGTGGCGGGAATGATTCCGGCGGCGGCAACGAGGAATCCGGCGACCCCGACGACGCGGCGCGATTGCTTCACGTTCGCAGTCATCCGCAGAAGCACATCGGAGAGCCATCCGCCGGCGAGATCGCCGACGGTTCCCGCGAGCAGTGGAAGGCTCGCGTAAAATCCCATTTGTTTCAGATCGTAGCCGCGATGCTGATGAAGGTACGTGGGGAACCAGTCGAGATACGTCGAGAGGCAATAGTTGTAGCAGAAATACATCAACGCGAGATACCAGAGGCCGGCGTTCG